>JBLIIB010000001.1:0-54103 GCA_047634795.1 Candidatus Azotimanducaceae bacterium
TGCCAACAGGCTCAGCAAACACGACCTTGCAGCGAAGGGCTGTTGTTTGTGCCTCGGGCTCAACCGCCTCAATAATGTCCAGTGCATTTGCCAAGGGATCACATCCTTACTGTGATAAAATAAAAGTATGAATGTTCCCTTCGATAACAGTTACGTCCAACTACCCGAACGATTTTTTTCTCGCCAGATGCCTGCGCCGGTTGAAAACCCGACATTAATTCGCATCAATCATGGCCTGGCAGAACTGCTTGGCATTGATGAAGCTTGGCTCTCGTCCGATGAGGGTATCAATACGCTTGCAGGGAATTTCGTGCCAGACGGCGCAGATCCAATCGCCACGGTTTACGCGGGACACCAATTTGGAAACTGGAACCCACAACTGGGTGACGGCCGCGCGATTCTGCTCGGCGAAATCATAGGAACCGACGGGGAACGGTACGACCTTCAATTAAAGGGTGCAGGACAAACGCCTTATTCAAGAATGGGTGACGGTCGCGCACCGCTTGGCCCTGTGATACGGGAATACATTGTCAGTGAAGCCATGGCAGCATTGGGCGTGCCGACGAGTCGAGCGCTAGCCGGGATCACAACCGGCGAAACGGTCTACCGGGACGAGGCATTACCCGGCGCCGTGCTCGCGCGTGTGGCAAAGAGCCATATTCGCATTGGCACCGTTCAATTTTTTGCGGCATCAAAAGACGCTGAAGCGATCTCCTTACTCGTCGATCACGTACTCGAACGACACTACCCGTCAGCCGTTGGTTCAGATAACCCGGGGCTTGCACTACTGGATCAGGTAATGAGAGCTCAAGCCCATCTGGTTGCTTCTTGGCAAATGATTGGCTTTATCCATGGCGTGATGAACACCGACAACGTGCTCTTATCCGGAGAGACAATAGACTACGGTCCCTGCGCTTTCATGGATACGTACCGTCCCGACATGGTCTACAGTTCGATAGATCAGGGCAGTCGTTACGCCTATAAAAACCAGCCGGGTATCGCACACTGGAATCTTGCTTGCCTGGCACAGGCCTTGGTTCCGGTGCTCGCCGACGACGAAGAAGCCGCCATCGAAATCGCAAAAGAATCACTGGATCGCTTTCCCGAGTACTTCCTCGAAGCGAACCGAGCCGGGCTAAATCGCAAATTGGGTCTCTGCACGAGTCAGGAAGAAGACGAAGCACTCGCTCGCGATTTTCTATCGCTATTGGAACAAGAGCAATTGGACTTTACGCTATCGTTCAGGCGCTTGTCGGAGCTCGCAGGGGACCAACCTGCGGCATCCGTTAAATCACTCGCGGGCTTCCCTTCTTCATTCGACGATTGGTTTAGCCAATGGCGGGCACGCTGTGATTCGGAGGAATTCCCTGAGCGACAATCATCAATGATGGCAACTAACCCGGCGTTGATTCCCCGAAACCACCTGATCGAGTTTGCGATACTAGAGGCAACGGCGGGCGACTTTACACTGTTTCATCAACTCGTTGACCATCTGAAAAATCCCTATGACCTAACCGATGTCGATCTTCGGTTCGCAAAAAAACCAAAACCAGAAGAAGTCGTGCGCCAGACCTTCTGCGGCACTTAATCCGTTTCGCTGCGGTTGTTTACTAGCTTCGCTGCGGTTGTTTACTAGCTTCGCTGCGGTTGTTTACTAGCTTCGCTGCGGCGCTTAATCGCTCTCGACAGAACCTCAAAGGAATGATGTACTCTCTTGCATAAATTAAAGGAGGAGAGACGATGAAAATTGGTGCACTCATTTTTCCAACGGACTATACGATCCGCATGGATGAATTGGCAAAGGCAATGGAAGACCGCGGCTTTGAGTCGCTGTTTGTACCCGAACATACCCATATCCCCGCGAGCCGAGAATCCGCATGGCCCGGCGGCGCAGAACTACCTGAAGAGTACTCCCACACCTATGATCCTTTTGTTGCACTGTCTTTTGCCGCCAGTGTCACCACCCATCTTAAACTAGGGACCGGCATTTGCCTGCTACCCCAGCGGGACACCATCACAACCGCCAAGTCTGTCGCGAGTCTGGACCGAATGAGCAACGGTCGGTTTCTGTTTGGCATCGGCGGCGGCTGGAATGTCGAAGAAATGCGACAACACGGGACACAATACAAAACGCGATTTGCGCGAATGCGCGAACAGGTACTCGCGATGAAAGCACTGTGGTCGGAAGAGGAAGCGTCGTATCAGGGCAGCCATGTCAACATAGAGCCCACCTGGCAACATCCCAAACCTATTCAGTCCCCGCCGCCGGTATTGCTGGGAGGGGAAACTGACTACACACTCAAGCGCGTCGTGGAATACTGTGAAGGTTGGTTACCGAGAGCGAGACATGGTTTCGATGCCGCAGAAAATATAGCGAGACTCAAACGAGTCGCTGATGAAGCCGGTCGTGACATGTCGACACTTTCTGTCAACGTCTTCGGCGCCGCTCCGGAAGCGGACGTGTTAAGCGCTTTCCGGGATGCAGGCATCACTCGCGCCATATTGCCGCTGCCGCCTGCGGACAGGGACAAGGTGTTATCGATTCTCGACAAGTATGCAAAGCTTCTAACCTAACCATCCCTACTACTTGGGCTAGGCGACTTAACTCATGCACCTTAACTCACTCAAGGCCATGCTAACCAAAATTCAGGAGGTACACATGACTGACTATCTAAGAACACCGGATAAAAACTTCATCGATCTGCCTGACTTTCCGTTCGAGCCGCACTATCACGTATGGAAAGATATCCGGATGCACTATCTGGATGAAGGACCAAGTGATGGGCCTGTCATGTTATTGGTCCACGGCATGCCCACGTGGGCGTTTCTTTACCGACATATCATCCCTGTACTAGTGGACGCAGGGTATCGATGTATCGCACCGGATCATATGGGCTTTGGTCGCAGCGACAAACCCACCGATCCAAACTGGTACACCATCGCCCGACACACAGAAGTGCTCACCAGCTTGATCAACGCGCTGAACATAAAAGACGTCACACTGGTTTGCCAGGATTGGGGCGGCCCAACGGGTCTTGCCCAGGCAACGTTTGCACCGGATCGTTTCTCGCGCTTAGTCATAATGAACACATGGCTGCATCACCCGGAATACGAGTATTCAGAGGCGATACGCAATTGGAATCGAAATTGGCATGATGGTGGACATTTCCATACCCAGAAACCGGACATGGGCTATCTCCTGGTTTTGAGCGCCGGCTATCTAAGTCCAAGCGAAGCCATACCCGCCATCATTGGCGACAAGGCTGTCACACTTGAAGGAGAAGCGCTGAACATCTATACCGGCTTTCACGCACCCGTTAAAGAAATGCCCGATGAAGCCTACAACGGCGTCCGACGCTTTCCATTGTCGCTTTGTTTCGACGATCACGAAGCCGGGAACGGGACGGTACAAACCCATTGTTACAAAACGCTGCAATCCTGGGATAAGCCTGCTCACTTTATCTGGGGTTGCGCAGATGACGTATTTACCGAAGCATGGGGTCGACAATGGGCAACGCAAATGAACGCGTCTTTCAATCCTATTGATGACGCCGGACACTTCCTGCAAAACACCCACGGCGAAGAAGTCGCCAACATCATCCTAAAAAGAATCGAGGCTGAATAAATGTTTGAAATTCGAAGTTACCACTATGATCCAGCGCAATTTGAGGCTTACAAAAAGTGGGCAATCGACGACGCTGTCCCTTTCCTCAAGGCAAACCTTAAAATTGTCGGATTTTGGGCAGATAACGGAAAAGCACCAGAGCTAGGCGGTTCTGATCCCTTAGAACACAAGCATGGAAGTGCAAACGTGACATGGATTATTGAATGGGCGTCCGAAGCTGACAGAGAAGAAAACTTCGGGAAGATCATGGGCGGCGAAGAGTGGCAAGCCATCTGGGCACGCCACCCCGACGCCGATGGATACCTTCAGATGGAAGCGAAATTCGCTGACGCAATGTAATTGACGCAATGTAATTGACGCAGCGCAGCTAACGACCCTCTCCAACCGTTTGAGATTACAACCGGCGCCCTCACGGAGCCGGAACAATCTAAAACTTGTAACCCGCACCAACCAGGAACGTTAGATCTCTGCTCTCTGATCCTTCCGCTGGGTCTGTGTCAAAGTCATAATTCGCCTGCAGATTAAGATACAAATCCGTAGTGATTTCATAGCGCACACCGGTACGACTTAAGACGACGGTGTTTTTACGGCCGTCGAGATTCTGATAGACATTGTGGTTGTGGAAGACCGTCATGCGGCCACCCTGTAAGTCCTGTTCAAATTCCAATCGCCAATCCACGTTGCTACCGGATTCGTCTTCGCCGTCAGTCTTCTCAGACGCATAACCAGCACCAAACTGAAAGTTAAGCGTACGGTCAGGTCCGCCCCAGACTTCATAACCCAGCGCGGGGTTAAGTGATACCCGTCGATCCAGCAGCGCGATGGGGTCTCGCTCGTAAGTCGTATCTAGCGCAAAAAACCAGTTCTCGAAGAACAGGTAATCGTAACCAAGGTTAAGGCGATCTTTCTTTTTGGTCGTAATGCTATCAAGTTCCTCACGAGCCATGGCCAACACAATTTTGTAACGATGATCGCCCGTCTTGAGTTTGTAATTCGCTTGCAGGTTTGTATTTTGGCTGTCGGTATTACCTCTGGAAATAACAGAGCTCAGGTCGGCCTTCGCATCCCAGACATACTTTTCTACCACGACGGGGGTTTTAACTTCCCCAAGTGGAACTTCAACGATGGTCCCCGCTACCAGCAGCAATACGTCACCCGCAGTCGTACCGGGTTTTAATTGAAACTTGCCCACAGTGCCGTCGGGTAATTCCAAAGCAACCTTGCCTTCCGAAGACATCTTGACGACCTGATCAAGCGCAATGCCAAGTTCCCCGGCGTACATAGAAGCGATATTGACCTCGCCGCCACTAATGCCGGTGATGATGCCGCTAATACGATCCCCGTTTATCAGATAAATCACATCCCCTAACGCAACGCTTGCCTGGGCTAATGCCAATAAAACCAGCAAAACCTTTTTAAAATACATAACCCTGCCCTTTTTTGAATCGGCGCATTCTACGCGTGCGCCCTGGCGCCATCAAACCATCGAGGCATGAACGGCACTCTATGCGCTTATTACATGGCCTTACTAAATGGCCTTATTAGATGGTCTTACTGCCGTTGGATAGCTAACTGGCCTGAATCGACCTAACTAATGGACCACCTGGAAACTTGATCGAAGATACCGCTTTGAAGGTGACACCAGCGCCCCCTATTTCGCTAAACCAAGACTTCTCGATCGCGCCTCCGTGAACGAACCTTGGGGCGCGCCATTTCCAGAAAAGAAAACAACCCGCATGAGTTCCTGAGAATCGCGACACGCCATAACCTACCCGTCTACCCATGAACGAGGAAGTGGATGAGCGAAGGGGATATCGAGCGCAAAAGACGTTAGAAATTGAATATCACTTGTTCCCAAGTGCTTGCTGCTTCCCGTGCATCCAAATTCCATTGCTCTACCGTTTTCGCCCGACATCACTCGGTGCCCGCGTTCATGAAATCATAGCCCTTCAGCCCGTCCCCGATGGAGAAGAGCAACCAGCACCCGCCGAAGTCAGTCGGCGATCTATTGAAGACCCCTACTGTAAGGTCGATGGGTTTACATTCGCTTTTGTACTCGATCAGGACACAGAAAATTTCCATCGCCAGTGGGCCGGCATGAACGCGACGCTCAAATCAGGCCAAGCCCTGAATAACTAACAGGAAGTTGGAATCCGCAACCTGCACAATACGCTGGCTGAATACGTGAGCGCGTGATTAAAAGACATCACGCGGGATTGACTACCCTCGGGTAGCGCGTGATTAAAAGACATCACGCGGGATTGACTACCCTCGGGTAGCGCGTGATTAAAAGACATCACGCGGGATTAACTACCCTCGGGTAGCGCGTGATTAAAAGACATCACGCGGGATTGCACTCACTACACATTGCTGCCGGCAAAAAAGCTAAACGAAGGATCATCTTCCTCATGGGTCGCTCGGGAAATCGGAACCAGTGATGCATTCTGGTCGAAGTTCTCGCTCATTGCCGCGTCCTGATGCCAGGTCATGACAATCTTTCTGTATTTGATCTTCCAGACGTCACCGCGCTTTTCCATATGATCGAGGTAACGACCGATATAGGTCATCTCTGAATCATCCTTGCGACGATGATGCGCTGTCAGGTAGCACTCAACCCGCGCTTCATCACCATCGATTGCCATCAATATATTGGAGATCTGATGCTGGGTATTCACAAAGTTTTTCAAACCATCCGGCAAGGAATCACAAAAAGGATAGGCAGGGCCTTTATAGCCGCCATAATCCAATTCTGAATCCGGCCAGCAGGTAGACTTAAGAATTTCCGCATCTGCACGATCAACCCCGCGCGCATAGGTATGAATAACTTCCACTATTGCCAGTCGATCTGCGATCTCCTGAATTCCTGGTACTTGGCCAACTTCCGTCATATTAAACTCCTGTCCTGTCTGCTTCCTGAACTGTAATCGCACCCATATCGACAAATCGTCCACTTCGATCGCCAATCACTTCGCCGCCACCATCAACGACAAACACTGCTCCGTTTACAAAACCGGCGTCCTCTGAAGAAAGAAAGGCAACCGCATTAGCAATGTCTTCGACACGACCGCCACGCCCCATGGGGTTTGCGACACCAATGACTTTCGTCGCTTCTTCAAGGTTGTTGTGATCTCCCACGGCGAGTCTCGCTGTCAGTCCCGTGACCGTACCACCGGGGCACACGATGTTACAACGAATGCCTTTGGGCCCTAATTCTGCCGCGACCGACTGGCTCAAACCGATAACACCGTGTTTGGCAGCCGTATAGATGTGAGGGCCAAGTCCAGCTCTTACGCCCGCGGTTGATGCCGTGTTAATGATCACGCCACCGCCCCTGGGGATCATGACACGCGCGGCATGTTTGATTCCAAAAAACACGCTGGAAAGCAATACGTCGATGGTTCTGTGCCAACCTTCTGCACTAATTTCCGCGATCGGACCCACGCTGCCAAGTATGCCTGCGTTATTGAACATGATGTCGAGTGAACCAAAATGATCGACCGCAAGATCGACAATCCTTGCGACGTCTTCTTCTTTCGCCACATCGGCACTGGTCGCAATACAGGCATCACCCAATTCCGCCGCAATCGCCTCAGCCCGCTCCAACTGAAGATCAGCAATCACACAGCGCGCACCAGCGGCCACAAATTTCCGAGCCGTACCTTCGCCAATACCGCTGGCACCCCCGGTGATCACCGCCACTTTATTTGCAAGATCCACCATGACCTATCTCCTCTAATTTTTAACGATGACCTGATACTGCACTAATCCACTACCTTGTGAAAAGTCACTTTGTAAATAGCGCCGACGCCAAACTTAAGCCAATGAAGAAGCGCGGGCCCCAAAGCACGGTTTCAAAAGTCTTCTAGCCAAAGCAACATTCCCAAAGCAATGTATCCAAAGCACGGTTTGATGGGGCGGGCCAATATCGCTTATGCTCATCAAGACATAGGATCAACACTCCATAAATCACTTAAGCAGAGGCCACCATGATCAGACTGGTATTCCCACTTCGCAGAAAACCTGGCATGACCCGTGAAGCATTTCAGGAATACTGGCTGAACAAACACGGACCGCTAGTCTCAGGACTTGCAGGGGATCTCAAAATCCAACGCTACGTTCAGACCCACACGATTGACGATCCGGCTACCGAGGCCGCACAAAAAGCGCGTGGCGATATGGAACCTGCCTACGATGGGGTTGCTGAACTTTGGTGGTCCACCGAGGCAGAACTCGAGAGCACCCTGCACACAGAAGCCGGCGCGAAAGCCGGTGCGGCATTGCTGGCGGACGAAAAGACGTTCATTGACCTGGAACAATCACCGATTTACTTCGCCTACGAATATCCGCAAATCAACCCAAGCCCGGAAAATGTCACCGCTCGCGTTAAGAGTAACGTTATCCGGGTATTTTTCCCGCTTAGGCACCATGACCACTTATCGGAAGAAGAAGCCCGCCATTATTGGTTGACGCAACATGGGCCAATCGTTCGATCCCATGGAGAAGCTACGGGAACGCTCTGTTACCGGCAGGTGCATCGTGCCAATTCACCCTTGGATATCGCCCTACAACAGGCTCGCGGCACCAAAGTGTCATCCTATCTGGGACATGCAGAGGCCTGGGTCGATCGCGGTAGCGCACCCAGGACGGATGAAGCCCGCCGGGCAAACGCCGCATTTATAAAAGATGAGCACAATTTCATTGATATGAAGCGGTCCACGATCTTTTTTGGCAAGGAACATACGCTGATTGACCGTCGGTGATCGCTTACAAAATCTTACTTCCATCGGCCCAATAAAGGGTGCAGCATGCGCCGCTATTATCCGCTGAAGGAATTGCTATGCGATTTATCATGCTGACTCTGCTGGTTTTGGCCAATTATTGTCAGGCTGAAGAACAAAAAGGCCTCACGCTTTTCCCACACCTGGGACAAACCAATTTTTCCGGTGATAGCGATCTGGAAACCGACAATCACGTTGGGTTAGGCGTGGGGTACCGGTTCGATAGCCCATGGGGTATCGAGTTTACGTATCAAACAATGGAAACAGACTTCGACAATGCCGCTCTGGGCGACGCTGATATTGATCTCTGGCGACTAGACGGCCTGTACCATTTCAAGACGGAAAATGA
The DNA here is from genome assembly GCA_047634795.1 of Candidatus Azotimanducaceae bacterium. Classification (GTDB taxonomy): domain Bacteria; phylum Pseudomonadota; class Gammaproteobacteria; order Pseudomonadales; family Azotimanducaceae; genus UBA9659. Next base: position 8,753 of record JBLIIB010000001.1, read on the forward strand.
CGTCAATCCATTCCTCTCGTTTGGTTATGGCCGGTCCGACTATGACCTGGAGCTCATCAGCGATGAAGGTGAGAATCAGATCAATATAGGAGCCGGCGTTAAGTGGTTCTTCAGCGAAAAAGCTGCCCTTCGAGGCGACTTCAAACTCTACGAAGGCAACCGTGAAGAAACCGTTGAATCCGCGATTTCTCTTGGTTTGCATTTTGCTCTGGGCGGCTCAAAGCGCGCAGGGAAAATCAGCGAACCCGCCCAGCCCGTTGATGGCGATGCAGATGGTGATGGCGTACTTGATAGCATTGATCGATGCCCCGGAACACCCGCGAGCGTTGCCGTCAATAGCCGGGGTTGTCCAAGAGACGACGATGGCGATGGCGTCTACAACTACGAGGACAGCTGTCTCGATACGACAAATCGTCGAGCTCAAATTGATGCCAGCGGTTGCTATGAGAAGTTAACTCGCAGAGTCCATATCACGCTGAAAGTAGAATTCGATTTTGATTCTTCGCAGCAGCGTGATGAGCATGCGGTAGAAGTTGAACGAGTCGCCGACTTCATGGTGCAGTTCCCTGACTCGAAAGTCGTCATGGAAGGCCACACAGACAGCAAAGGTGAACCCATCTACAACCAGGGCTTGTCTGAACGTCGCGCCAAAACTATTGCTGACATGCTAGTTGATAAATTCAGCGTCAACGGCAGCCGCGTCTCTTCAAAAGGTCGCGGCGAAACCAAACCTGTAGCAACCAACGACACGGCTGAAGGTCGTCAGCAAAACCGACGAGTCGTCGGCGTTGTTGAAGGTCAAAAACATGAAATCAAGCTCAAGTAATAGCAAACATGAGGGCCGGCGCGATGCTGGTCCTCTTATTACTGAATAAGTTACGCGACTATTGTTCGACGAGTGCTCAACTAACACCTGACTAGCACACAGCTAATGCACAACTAGTCCGCAACTACCACTCGATGATGACTAGACGGTTCCGGACTCAGCGCCGACACACGCTCTGTGATGCATCCAATCAACGTTAAAACCTCACCTGAGTGACAACACCATTAGTGTTTCAAACCCGGCTTTGCTGAACCACGTTCCTTGGTTAGGTTTTTTTTGCGAACCCTTCTTTTGGAAAGACCTTTCTTTGAGAAAGCCTTCTTTGGGAGAAGCCTTTGCCTAGATCATGCTAGGGGGTCAACACAACCTTAAGCACATCTTCTTCGTGGTTATCGAAGATTTCGTACCCCCGCGCACCGTCGCTGAGCGACATTCGGTGGGTGATTATCTCGGCAGGATCAATCCTTCCCTGTTCGATCATTGGCAACAACTTAGGGATATAAAACTGCGGATTCACGATACCTGAGCGAATTGTCAGGTTTTTGCCAGTCACCACGGGGAACCAGTCAATTTCGACCTTTTGACCGGCCACCACACCAATAATAGCCACCCGGCCTCCGGCTCTGACCACATCCAGCGCCATGCCAACCGTCGCAGGGCTACCCACCGCCTCGATGGAACAGTCCGCGCCTTTTCCAGCCGTCATTGATTTCACAACTTCACTGAGATTTTCCTTGCTGGGATTCAGCGGGCGACAACCCCTCGCTTCTGCTTTCTGCAGCCGACCGTCATCCAGATCTACTGCAATAACCACCGCCGCGCCCCGAACAAGCGCCGATATCTGCGCAAAGACACCCACCGGTCCACAACCAATGACGACCACCGTATCTCCAGGACTCACCTCCGCAAGATCCGCGCCCATGTAACCGGTGGGTAATATGTCAGTCAAAAAGAGCACCTGTTCGTCTTCAAGTTCATCTGGGATTTTAAAGATATTGGTATCAGCAAAGGGCACTCGAACCGCTTCGGCTTGACCGCCGGGGTTGAGCGGCGATCCAAAAATGTTGGTTACCGGACCCATTTTTGTACTTTCAAGGCACCCGCTATAAAGATTGTCATCACAAAGTACACATGCGCCACAGCCGATCGTGCACGAAACCAATACTCGGTCCCCCTTCTTGAAACGTCGCACATCCGAACCGACGTCTTCTATCGTCCCAAGAAACTCATGACCTAAAGTGAAGTCCGGCGCATCGAGCCGGTCTGGGCCATGATAAATATGCAAATCCGAACCACAGATGGCCGTCTTTTCTATTTTGACAACCGCGTCACCTGCGGCTTGAATGGCGGCATCTGGCACATCTTTGTAGGCAACGGATTTATGCCCCTGATATACGATCGCTTTCATGGTCATCCTTTTCAAGAAAAACAAAGCTCAATGTTATGCTGAGCGACACTCATATAACAACGACAGACGAATGCTATGGATCTTGGACTCAAAGGAAAACGCGCAATCATTACCGGTGGCAGTCGCGGTATCGGACGACACACCGCCGAGCTATTGGCACGGGAAGGTTGCCATGTGGCATTTTGTGGCAGAACCCAAACGGATATTGAATCAGCGCAGGCGGCCATAGAAACAGCGGGCGATGTCACGGCTAAGGGTTTCACGACCGACCTTGCCAGCGAGACCGAAACACGGGCGTTTGCGCAAAACTCCCTGTCGGCCCTCGGCGGTGTGGATTTGCTGATTCACAATGCCAGCGGCTTTGACATGAGCGGCGATGAAGAAGGATGGGCGCGTAGCTTTCAAGTTGACGTGATGGCGGGTGTAAGACTCGTTGACGAGTGTCTGGAAGCACTCAAAAACAGCGGCGACGCAAGCATCACATTCGTCGGTTCAATGGCAAGCAAATTCCACTTCGGTAGGCCGCCTACTTCTTACGGACCAGCAAAAGGCGCAATGCGTGTCTATGCCAACGAACTGGCACAGGCGCATGGTCGAGACGGAATAAGAGCGAACGTTATTTCACCCGGCGCCGTATGGTTCGAGGGTGGCTCATGGGATCAACGGAAACAGGAAAACCCAAAATTCTACGCATCGGTAGAAAAATCGATTCCGTTGGGCCGCCTGGGAACCGCAGATGAAATTGCGCGCGCCATTGCGTTCATTTCAAGCCCCGCAGGCATTTGGATTAACGCGGCGCACATTGTTGCAGATGGCGGCCAGGTTGCTTCAGTCGATTGATCGGCGAAGCGCAAACTCAAAGGCGAACTTCTGATAATCGCAATAGATGAATGCAGTTTCCTCAAGGTGCTCCACCTGCCAGCCGGAAAATAAATTTAGCAGTTCATTCTCAGTAAAAAATCGCTTCTTGTTAGCGTACTTTGCACTCGGAACAGCAAAGTACCCTGGCTCGATCTGTTCACCTCTGCCGGCGCCATGGTTCACATAACGCGAAGAATTCACGCGCCCCAGCAATAAACCGCCGGGACGTAGGACATGCTGAATCGACTGCAAGATGTCGCTCGTTTGAGCCCTGCTAAAATAATGCAGGCACAACCCGGCAACCACCACATCAAAAACCGCTTCGCCAAAGAGGAGCAAGGCTGCATGGTCCAATTGTACAAAAGGCACCTGTACCCGGGCTGCCGAGAGCCAGTGATCGCGCCGAATGTCTGAGCACACCAGGGAATCTGTGATCGCAAGCAAACCCGCTAAATCCAAAGCAGTGCCGCTCCCCAATTCAAGCACTGACACCCCAGCGAGGTCAGTGTGCCAACGATCCAGCCGAGAGCATTCCATCTGTCAGCTCTAATGAACATCTTCGCTCAAATCCGAAACACATTGTGAATTGGGCGGTCTACAATAGGAACCCACGGCGCTCTGACTGAGCAGAATTAACCCGCCTGCAACGCCGCTGGTTAGATGAGAAGAATTAGACCGCATGAACCCAATCAACATAGCCCCAAACAATACATTCCAACCGCCCGCGATCATCCTGCTTTTGAGCATGCTCGCCCTGACGGGATGTGGCGGCGGTGGTGGTGGAAGTTCAACCCCGGCAGTCAATCAACCCAACACCGTGCCATCAGCATCACCCCCTGCCACAGGCTTTGCCGGCGGCAGCTTTGAGCCGTATCGAAACTTTCGGCAAATGTGTGAGTCGCCCCGATCAGGCGCCGACGCCAACGGGCGGATCTTCCCCGATGCGCAGGGAACCAGTGAGGACGAAAATAACTGGCTCAGGTCGTGGAGCAACGAGTTGTACCTCTGGTATGACGAAATTGCAGATACCGACCCCGCCAACCAAACAACACCAGACTACTTTGAGCTGATGCAGACGTTTGAGCGTACGCCATCGGGCGCAAGGAAAGACAAGTTTCATTTTACGATTCCAACCGATGATTATCTGGCAGAAAGTCAAAGCGGGATTGTCGGAGGCTATGGCGCCCGTTTTTTGATATTGGAAAGCACGCCGCCACGCAGTGTAGTCGTCGCTTACACAGCGCCTGATACTCCGGCGACGGACCCATCAAACAACCTACGGCGAGGAACCGAACTACTGGAAGTCGACGGTGCGGATATCGTCAATGGCAATGACGTGGACGCGATAAATACCGGTCTATTCCCAGGAGATGCGGAAACACATACATTTTTGGTTCGGGACGTCGACAACGAGCTCACAAGAACCGTGACGATGACATCAGGACAATTTGCCATTTCGCCAGTTCAAAACCTCACGCTCATCGAAACAGAACTGGGTGCTGTCGGCTATCTTACGTTTAACGATCATAATCGAACTGCTGAGGCAGCGCTCGTCAATGCGCTAACGCAACTCCGAGACGCAAACATTAGCGACCTGGTGCTTGATCTCAGATACAACGGCGGGGGTCTACTGACCATTGCCAATCAGCTCGCTTTTATGATCGCTGGCGATCAGGCGGCAGGCCAGGTGTTTGAGAGCCTCGAATTTAATGACCAGCACCCAAAATTCAATCCCGTCACGGGCAATCCGCTGGAGCCGGATGAATTTATTACCTCAACCGCGGGGTTTTCGCTGCAAAGCGGGACTCCTCTTCCAACCTTAAGCTTATCGAGGATCTTTATCCTAACCGGACCAGGCACTTGTTCTGCGAGCGAATCTATTATCAATGGGCTACGCGGTATTGATGTCGAAGTCATACAAATTGGCGACACGACCTGCGGTAAACCCTACGGCTTCTACCCCTTTGATAACTGCGGCACTACCTACTTTTCCATACAATTCCGCGGGGTCAACCAAAAGGGCTTCGGCGACTACGCGGATGGTTTTTCGCCCAGCAACCTTCCACAGCCTGAAGGAGTATCGGTAAAAGGCTGTCTGGTCTCTGACGATTTTACCCGGTTGCTTGGAGACCCTTTGGAAAGCAGGTTGAGAGCCGCACTGCAATATCGAACCGATGGAGAATGCCCCTCGGTGGTAGGCAGCAGTCTTGCCAGAGCCAAACCTCTCATTAGAGCCGGGAAACCCATCGCCACCGGGTTTAAGCCAGGCAAGGTCATGATCCGCTAAGCCTCGGCAAGGCCTTGCTCATGCTTACCTGAAAAAGGCTTGCCGCGAGTTCCCTGGGGGGCTTTAGCGTCAGATAACATCCACGGTGTTTTTTATTACTGCGCCCGCTGCTATTGTTAATCTTCTATCTACAGGCAGAGTTTGATTCCATGGAGCACCCTCTAAAAGATCTTAAGGTATTGGATTTTTCCCGCGTATTGGCGGGTCCGTTCGCTGGAAGAATGCTTTGCGATCTGGGTGCCGACGTCGTGAAGGTAGAGCCACCTGATGGCGATGTCACCCGATTTTGGGGTCGCAATATCGCGAACATCGCGGGTTTTTTCCATCAGCAAAACGCGGGAAAACGTAACATATGCGTGGACCTCCGAGCCGAAGGCGCGGCGGATCTCGTGAAATCCCTGGTCCGCGAAGCAGACATCGTGATCGAAAACTATCGCCCTGATGTCATGGATCGATTGGGCGTCGGCTACGAGGATCTGTCCGCAGTGAACGAAGGTATTATTATGCTTTCTATTTCTGGCTTTGGCCGAAATGGACCTGAATCGCAAAGACCCGCCTACGCGCCGGTTATTCACGCTGAAGCCGGACTCATTCACCGAAACAGCATCAGGAACCAGGTGACATTACATGATCTGCCACTGTCTGCGGCTGACACTAATGCGTCGCTTCATGGGCTTATCGGGGTATTATCTGCCCTCCACATGAAGCAGCGAACCGGCAAGGGTCAGCATGTCGATATCGCGATGATCGACGCAACGATGGCCACCGATGACCAAATACACTACGACCTCGAAACCGCCAGTGGCACAGGGCCGATGCCTAATGAGATCTGGGATACACCCAACGGACCAGTTCTGCTGTCGACTGACTTTAGGCTATTGTTTCGGTTAATGATAGAACGTCTGGGGCTCATCGATCCGTCGAATCCCGAGATGGAACTGCCAGAAAAAATTGCGGCGAGACGCAGAGCCGTGGGTGATTTCATCAACACACTGGACTCCTGGGAGAAATTCTCTTCCGCGATGAAAACGGTCAACGTCGCATGGGGAGAAATCAGAGACGCAAAGAATGCGCGCGAACAGATTACACTGGCAGCGCGAGGCAGTATCGTTGACATAGATGATCGCGCAGGCGGCACGCGTCCCATCACTCAATCACCGTATCGATTTTCAAACGCCAAAAGCGGGGTCCGCGGAAACGTGGCTCATCGAGGCGAGAACTACAACGAGATTCTAAAAGACTGGCTCGCAATGGAAGACACGGTCATCAACGCACTCGTTGAATCCAACGTTGTAATATTCGACCCGGACTGGCAGCACAGCTAATTGCGCGATCCATTGACGATCACCTGGATTGCGTTGTTTGCCGCTGTGCTCATTTGGTCAGGCATCAACCCCAAAGATACGTTTACATGGGTTCTTGAAATCGCGCCGGCCCTGATCGCCGCAGTCGTACTTGCCGCGACCATCAGACGATTTGCGTTCACGCTACTGACTTACACATTGATACTGATCCACAACGTTATTTTGATGGTAGGCGGACACTACACTTATGCGGAAGTGCCATTTTTCGAAGATTCGATCGGCAATTCCTTCGGCGATCCGATCGGCAATTCCTTCGGCGATCCGATCGGCAATTCCTTCAGCGATCCGATCGGCGATCTTTTTGGATTTTTTTTCGATATGGAACGTAACAACTACGACAAGCTCGGGCATTTAGCACAAGGTTTCATCCCGGCCATGGTCGCCCGGGAAATTCTGGTTCGCGCCAACATTGTCAACGGAAAATGGTGGCTGGTACTTTTTGTGTTCTCTTTCTGTCTGGGGTTCAGCGCATTTTATGAACTCATCGAATGGTGGGTAGCCCTATTATCCGGAGAAGATGCAGAAGCTTTCCTAGGTACGAAGGGATACGAATGGGACACCCAGCCTGACATGGGGTTCGCGCTGCTAGGAGCATCGAGTTCACTGTTATTCTTATCGCATTGGCAGGACCGACAGATCACTAAACTTAAGAATGGTGCTCCCCCATGAAAATCGGCACCAAAATAAAATCAGTGGTCATTAGTTTTTTGGCCGGGCGCCAATATCCAAAACTAAAAAGGTTTCAAGCAAGACTGCGTCGACGCGGTTTAACCACGGTCCATTACTTTCATCAGGTTGATGATCCTTATAGCCACCTAGCCCTGCAGAAATTGTCTCAACTAGCGGATCGCTATGACGTCGACATCAAACCTCACCTTGCCGCCAAACCTACCGCAGAAGAACAAGGCGACGAAACTCGATTTGGGCCCTGGGCGGTTAGGGATGCACGTAGCATCGCAGCATTCTATGGCACCAACCTGCCTGAGGGCACGGATCGACCCGCCACTGATGCTGTTTTGATCGCTCAGGCCGTTATCGCTCAGCACCTGAATGCGGATTCTTTTAGCGCAGTTGCCATTGAGGTTGGTGAATGTCTCTGGCGCGGCGAATCCGCAGAAACGATCAAAGCACATTTCGACGCAACAATGCCAAAAGATGCAAGGCTGGCAGCTGAGGCTATTGCCGAAGGAACCGCAATGCGGTCTGACCTGGGTCACTGGTTGAGCGGCACCTTCTATTTTGAAGGAGAATGGTATTGGGGAGTAGATCGACTGGTCCATCTTGAGAACCGGCTCTGCGACTTAGGTTTGTCTAACCATCCGGCAGGTGTCTGCGTACCTCGTCCAATACCAACGCCAATATCCGGCCGGGACGCTTCAGACATTACGCTTGAGTACTTCCCATCGCTCCGGAGCCCCTATTCAGCCATTAGTTTTGACCGCACCATCGACTTGGCAAAGCGCTCAGGCGTTAAACTGCATCTAAGACCCGTCATGCCCATGATGATGCGCGGCGTGCAAGCTTCCAGAAACAAGCAGCTTTACATCCTTACAGACACGCGACGTGAGGCGGATTATTACGACAATTCATTTGGCCGAATTGTTGACCCTATCGGGGAACCTGTTAGAAGAGGTTTCGCACTGTTTCCATTTATGGAAAGTCAGGGTACGGGGATAGAATACTGCTCGCGCTACCTCAAGGCAGCCTGGGCACATGGCGTTGATATCACCACGGACAAAGGACTACGATCCGTCGTCGAGGCATGTGATGTCTCATGGCACGACGCGTCACAACATTTCGACAATGAACAATGGCAACCCCTGCTAGAGAGTAATGTGGCAGATATGCTCGACGCCGGACTCTGGGGCGTACCCAGCTTTAGGGTATCCGGCGGTAGCATCATAGAACCGTTTGCATGCTGGGGTCAGGACAGACTGTGGCGAGTAGAAACCGACATTGCACAACGCACCAGGACACACTAATCGAGCTAAACACTCGAAGCACTTACAGCATCAGAAGCACTAAAACATCTTCATCGTAGTTAGCGATGAGAAACAAAGAATCAATACGTTAGGTAAATCAGAAATGGCCAAATTCCTCTTTAATCTTCTACTGGTTGTGATCGTTCTGGGAGGGCTTCTCAGATTTTCCGTGGAATTTGAAGGTCCCCAAGACACCGCGATCGAGCAGTTCTCCCGAATCGCCATGACAAATACCGCAAGAGGACTACCCCAGCCTGACAGCCTGAAAGTGTTCGTCTGCGGCAGTGGTTCGCCCTTGGGAAACTCTGACCGCGCTCAGGCCTGTATCGCAATACTGACGCCCAATCACTTCTATATTATCGATTCAGGCGCGGGGTCTACTGCACGATTGGCCAGTGCCGGTCTGCCATTTGAGCGCTTACAGGGCGTATTTTTGACCCATTTTCATTCCGACCACATCGCAGAAGTCTACGAACTCAATCTGAATTCCTGGGTTCGCGGAAGACCCGAACCGCTCAGAGTCTTCGGTCCCGAAGGGGTGAAGCCGGTAGCCAGCGCGATCAATGACCTCTACCGTCAGGACAGGGAATATCGAATTGCACATCACGGCGAAGCACTGTTAAACCCCGATCTTGGCGTACTTAATTCGGTTCGCATAAAAGCCGGCCAAACGTTCGAAGATGGCGACCTGACCATTACGGCCTATGGTGCTGACCACTCACCGGTAGAACCGGCAGTGGGATATCGAATTGATTTCAGAGGGCGCAGCGTCGTTGTATCGGGGGACAGCAACGTCACCGACAATACACGGCGAATCGCAAACAACACGGATCTGCTTCTCCACGACGCCCTAGTCGTTTCTGTCATAACAACGACAGCACAATCTGCGGATGAAGCCGGATTACCGCGCCTCGCTAAAATCATGAGAGACGTACTGGATTACCATGCCTCAACCGATTCATTAATAGCACTGAACAGTGAAATCACTGTAGGGATGATCGGCTTCTATCATCTGGTGCCGGTACCCGCCAATCTGGTATTACAAAAAGCGTTTGAGCGAAACCTCGCCGACAATATGATCATCACGAACGATGGCGATTGGTTTGAATTGCCCGTAGGCACAAAAGAGATTATTCGTTACGACTAGTCGGGCCACGGTGGTCGGGCCACGGTGGTCGGGCCGAGATGGCACACCCACGGTGGCAGGAACGCGTTAAACCGGCAACGGCCGTCGAGCTATTTAACAGAACCCTTTAGCCGATCCACCAACCTAAGCGACTCAGAAAACTAGTCGACACCAGGTCTTTCCGGGTCGGCGACTTCCCGCATCGTAAATTGCTCAAAAAACTGACCCGCGAACTGCGTGCCTACGATGTAGGTCATCTGCTCCGTCACCTCGCCTTCTGCGTGAAGAGACCCGCGGGCAATTTCAAGCTTGTCACCCGGTTCAAGATCAACGCGATTGCCGTCTTCATCAAGCACATAACTTGATCCCGACATGACATAACCCGTGACGTCCAGGTCGTGCCAATGCAGGGGCAATTCGGGCGACGCCTTCGAAACATAGGTCGTTGGCCAATGACCCGTCTTCTTGAGATCTTCAAAGACCTCATCTTTGGAGGTAAAAAACTGTTTGTACACTTTCAAGCAGATCTCCTTTTCGCGTGGTATTGCCTTATTTCTTTAAGACAAAAGCCTAACGGTCAAGCACCAGGTGTCAAATTCAATCCTGCAAGATCGAGGGACAAAGACCCATGCACCAAACTCTATGTCTCGATTTGAATACTGGCATTGCCTTCCAAGGGCTTCATGCCTTCTCGATCAAGCCAGATATCACATTCAACGATACCCTCATCAGATACACCGGTCACAACGCCGCAAGCTGTGACACGGTCTTCACTGAGTACCGCATGCGGAAAGGTCATGAAGATTCGCTTGATGCAGCCCACTCCGGCCCAGTCGTGCAGCATGTTAATCATGTAACTCAGGCCAAGCGGCCCTTGATTGATGGTTCGCTTTCCGAAATTTAGCGGCAACGCTGCAACAAGTTCATCATCCCAGTGAACCGGATTAGGATCACGAAGAATCGCTGCCATGGTGCGCATCCGTTCGCGCGTGACACTTTCCATGGTCCACGACGGGATTTCATCACCGATTGATGGCAGGTTAACTTTTTTCATGACGCCCCCGATTGTAATGCCAGATCACCGTTGTTCTCGCAACAGGTTCATCTTCAAATTTTAAATCGAATCTAAATACAATTCGATCATAGGTTCGTTTTTCATCAACAACACGCCGCGCATCAAGAATCTGCCCCCCCACAGAATAGTTAACATCTTCCATAAGCGGAGAAAAAATCTCCCACTCATAGCTCTCTATGCCAATGGAAAACACAGAGGTCGCTTGTCCCAATTCAAACATTTCCGCAATGGACGTGCCTGCACCGAGGATTGGCATATGAAACAGCGCAACGGGGTGCGCTAGACCATCGGGCAATGCCTGCGCGCCAGTACATTCGGTCAGCAAAAAGTTTTCCCAGTGCGCGATCAGATAATCGCCGCCGGGAAACTGATGACCAATAATTTCTTTAACAGATTCTTCTGTTGGTATTGTCATATTTAGACGTTCTCACATTCATACAATTCAATTTTCGCTAAAACCGCTAGAAAAAAGTAGCGATCGATTCAAACTGCTCACCGTCGATCTGCCACTATGACTCCTGCATCCTGCGCTTCTTTTTCGTGCGCTTCATCGCGCCAGCTTTCCGCCACTGCGGCCGCGACCCAAGCTTTCATGGCCGGCAGACCAAGTAGATGACTCACATAGGATCGAGAAGCCGCTGAAACCGGTAACTGATAACTTTCTAGCCGAAGGGCGACCGGGCAGAAAAACGTATCCGCCGCTGAAAACCTGTCTCCGGCCAAAAAAGGTCCGCCAAACCTCGCCAAACCTTCTTGCCAGATCTCGTCGATTCGCGAAAGATCGCGGCTCAGTCCAAGCGTGATCTCTTTCATATCGACAGTAATAGCACAGTTCATAGGGCAAATATTACGTATTGAAGAAAAACTACTGTGCATTTCCGCCGCGGCGCATCGGGCAAACGCACGCGCACCCCGATCTTTCGGCCAGACTTTAGGGTATTGCTCTGCCACGTATTCACAGATGGCGAGCGAATCCCAGATCACGCGGCCATTTGACTGATCAGCGGAGTTTTCAACTAAAAGGCCCTCATCGACTAAACCCTTATCCACCAAACTCCTGTCCACCAAACTCCTGTCCACCAAACAAGGCACCGTCCCAGAAGGAGAAAAAGCGCGGAATTTGTCAAAATTATCATCCGATTCGAAATGCTCAAGATATTCTTCAAACCGCACACCTAAATACGTCAACAAGACCCAGGGGCGAAGCGACCAGGACGAGTAATTCTTATTTCCTATGTAGAGGTGGTACATGCCTGTTTCCGTGACGGGATCAACGGTGATATCCGTGAAGAGTTAAACGCTAGCCGATGGGTGAAATCCCGTTTCTGACCAGCGTTGGCAGTTCACTGTACCAGCGTTTATTCCCCGAACCCAGATACCTAACACCATGACACACGTTCCAGCTTACTAGCCCACTATAAAGGACAGATTGCGCGCAATTTTTGCGTCAAAAATCTATTGGGCCAAATAATTCAACGCGTTGCAGCTAATACCGTCAGACTCGACTGTTTTTATAGCTCCATTGTTCGTGTATTTCTTCGCTTAACTACCTGAAAAAACAGATGTTTCTTGTTGACGACAACACAAACGGGCATTAAGTTCCCCAATCGTCTTGGCCTAGAACTTCGATTTTTCTACATTCTTTGAACGATTTGGGTCGCAAAAGACGGAACACGGGTCGTTCTCTAGGGGACGGCGGTTCAATTTTAAAGGGGGAAAAAATGACTCATTACAAAGGTAAGGGGCTACTAAGCTTTTTTTTGTATTTGACGATGATGTTTGGGTTTGGGACACAAACTGCCCAGGCAAAAGATTCGACTATAGAAGAGGTGGTAGTAACTGGATCTTACATAAAAAGAAAAAGCCAATTAGACAGCGCATCACCAATAACCAATATTGACCAGAGCGCGATGGATGACGCTGGCATCTTTACCAGCCAGGAGCTTTTTCGATGGCTACCCAGCAACACGGGTTCCGAGAACCAGGCTGACGCACTCACACAGGGCGGCACACCAGGCACGGCTAACGTTAATCTGCGTGGCCTTGGTCTTGGCTCAACACTCGTACTGCTGAACAATCGTCGTCAGACGGTGTCCAGCGCAGTGGCTAACCGGGGCGCGACTTTCGTCGATATCAACTCACTGGTACCTATGATCATGGTCCAAAACGTTGAAATCCTGAAAGACGGTGCAGCGGCCATTTACGGCTCCGATGCGGTTGCCGGTGTGGTGAACTACAAAACCCGAGACAACTTTGAAGGCTTTGAGATTCGCATGAACTACATGCAAGCAAACTCTTCCGAGAGCGATGATCTTTCTGATCAGGAAATCTCAATGTTGTTTGGTGCTCAGGGCGATGACACCAGTATTGTCATTGGCGCTAAGTTCTTCGACCGAACCGGTCTTGGACTCGGTGAGCGTGATCTGCCAAGGAAGACTATTTCTTCTTTTGGTCAGCCGGGCTCTTTCCTGCCTTTAGGACTATCTCCAACGCTTCCAGCTACAGTACCCGGTGTGTTTAACGCCGACCCGAGCTGTGCAGCAGGTACCGGCTCATTTGTTATTCCAACAGGTGGCGGCTCATCTCTGTGTGGCTTCGACTTCGGCGACAGCTATTCATTGGTTCCCGACGAGAAGCGCATCCAGGTTTATGCGGTCATTGACCATACTTTGAATGATCGAGTAAACATCCGCAGTGAAATTGGCTATGCACGAAACGAGGCCGAAGGTGGCTACTCGCCTTCTTTCCCCGTGTTGTCATTCCCACGCGTCGCCGCAGACCATCCAGGTAACCCTTACGGTGTAACTGGTGTCACGCGATTCCGCGTATTCGGTGATGGCACAGGCGCACCGGGCAGCGGGCGCGTACTGAACTCTGCCGACCATGAAACGTTCCGATTTGTACTGGACGTGAACGGCGACCTGACAGACAACTGGAGCTACGACCTCGCTTACACCTGGTCTGAAACCAAGTTGGCCATCACAGGGGGCGACCAGTCCAAGTCTCGACTGGATCTCGCACTTGCAGGCTTTGGTGGCAACACGTGTAATCCAACTTCGGGTACAGCGGGTGTTGGCAACTGTCTTTACTACAACCCTTTCGGTACCGCTCTGACGGCTCAGCCGGGCGATCCCGCTTACAATACTGCGGAAGTACTGAATTTTGTTGATTCAGAAAACCTCTCGAACGTCACCACAGACTTGACCACGATTGATTTTGTGGTCTCTGGCGATTTGTTCGAGATGCCTGCCGGTACTGCCGGAATAGCTTTGGGTTATCAGTACCGCGAAGAAAAGCGTAAAGCACTCAATTCAGACGATGCGAATCGTCAGGACCTCGTGTTCCTCATTGGTAACCCGAGCTCTAGTGTTGATCGTGATACAAACGCTTACTTTGCAGAAGTATTCTTGCCGCTAATGGATAACAGCGATCTAGGAACACTGGAAGCTCAGCTTGCGGTTCGGTATGAAGACTACTCAACCGACTACGATTCAACGGATCCAAAAATTGGTCTGTTGTGGCGTTCGCCTGAAGCGACCTTCGCAGGTCGAATGACGATAGGTTCCGCTTTCCGTGCGCCCACGATCTTCCAGCAGTTCGTCAAAGCAACGTCACTCAACGCCACGTCAGACCCGCTCACGGGTTCACTGGTATTCCTGGGTGAAACAGCCTCTCCTAATGCAAACCTTGAACCTGAAGAAGCCGACACCTTTACCATGGGTGTTACGTGGCAAGCGATGGACAACCTAAGGGTCAGCCTTGACTACTGGAACGTTCAGTACGAAAACCGGCTCTCTCAGGAATCTGGTCAGATATTGATCATTACTGAAGCGGCGGCATTAACTGCCGCAGGTTGTACTGCAGGAACTCTGGGCACTGCGCCTTGTGCGGCAATTCGCGATCAAAAGATTGTTCGTGACCCACTCACAGGCACGCCACTGCGAATCTTCGTTAATCGATTCAACGCGGCAGAAGCAGAAACAGACGGCTTTGACATTGATGTTAGCTACGACTTCTCTACTGACTTCGGTGAATTCCGAATCATGAACCAGAGCACAATCGTTAGCAGCTTCGATTTAAAAGCTAATGCAGGCGGCGTTACTATTGACGGCGCTGGCAAGCGAAATGAAAGCAATACGCTGGCTAGTCCAATTCCGGAGCTGCGTTCTAACACCACGTTTTCATGGTCGAATGAAGCACACTCTGTGAATCTGGTTGCTCGTTATATTGATAGTTACGAAGAAGATGGCGGTGCTGACGTCGATGACTGGTGGATATTTGACCTTCAGTACAACTACAACTTCTCTGTCTTTGAAGACGACTCAGCAACGGTTACGCTGGGCGCACTCAACCTGACTGACGAAGAGCCACCATTTGTATCCGGTGGTGACAACGAGTTTGGTTACGACACCAAGACTCACGACCCACGTGGTCGAATGTTGTACGCACGATTTATCTATACGCTGTAACATGAGCTAATAGATACTTTTAAAAGCCCGCCTTACGGCGGGCTTTTTTTTGTGCAAGAGTTAAGTCAGCAATGCCGCAGACACTATAGATTTAGCACCACACCAATGACATCATAGGCGTTCAATGACTGCAGCAGATTGACCCATGACTGAACAAGCCGAAGGCTACAAAGTTGAGGCCGTTGAGGCCTGGATATCAGAAAACATAGAAAGCCTCTCTCCACCTTTCACATGGACAAGGCTTGAGGGCGGACACTCCAATCTGACCTACCATCTTCGCGACAGCAAAGGTCTGGAGGCTGTCATCAGGCGCCCGCCCCAGGGCGAATTGCTTCCCAAAGCACACGACATGGGTCGGGAATGGGCGCTTATTTCCAGCCTGGAAGCCACCAATGTGCCCGTGCCTGCAGCGCTCGGGTTCTGTGAGAATCCTGACGTCACCGGCGCCTGGTTTTATGTGATGGGCTGCATTAACGGCAGGCCGCTGTACAACAACGAGGAAACCTTGGAATGGGTGCCAGAGGAGCGAAGACTCGGTCTGGCAAATTCATTCGTGGATGTTCTTGCAGATTTACATTCCCTTGACCCCGATGAGATTGGCCTTGGCGAACTCGGCAAACGAGACAGCTATGTCGCTCGACAATTAAAGACCTGGTACCGCTCATGGACTTCTTCTATCGAGGGCGCTGACTTTGATGATCCTAGAGCCCATAAACTGCAGCAATTCTTTTTAGACAACCTGCCGGACCAAGGCCCTATTCGCGTCGTACACGGTGATTATGGCTTGCACAATTGCCTCACCGGGCCGGACTCAACCGTTGCTGCCGTCGTTGACTGGGAGATATCTACCCTGGGCGACCCTCTGGCTGATCTTGCCTACGCACTCAACTTTTTCCCCGACCCAACGGACACAATACCCATCTCGCCGGAAGCGGCCACCGCCGTACCCGGATTCCCAACTCGAACCGAAATGGCAGAGCGATACGCAAATCGAACCGGTAGAGACCTTTCGAACCTTGATTACTACACCGGATTTAACCGGTGGAAATCAGCCTGCATTGTCCATGGTCTCTATGCGAGATATATGAAAGGCATGAAAAGCTCGGAAGGCGTTGATCTCGTCGTCATGAAATCAAGAATTGAAGGGTCTTTGGAAACCGCGGCAGAGGCGGTGAGTCGGATAAAGCGCTAGCGTCGCGGTTGCTCGATTGAGCCCTTAAGAAGAGCTCAATCGAGCAACCAAATCAAAAGGGTCCTAAATCGAGGTTCCAAAACAGACACTCGGTTTACCGCTCCTGGATAAACTCGGGATAAAGCTCTTTCTGGCAATCCGGGCACACGGAATGGGTGAACTCCACATCTAATCGGTCGCGCACATAGATATCCAGATCCGTCCATTCGTTGTCCTCGGATCGAATACTTTTGCAGTTCGCACAGATGGGTAAGAGCCCACTTAACGTCCCAATATGCAGGAGTGCATCTTCCAGCGTTTCTTTGTACTTCTGCTCCATCATCTGGTGCTCACCGAGTCTGGTGACTGATTTCAGCCGCATCGTGAAAAAGAAGTAAGCCCCGCAAACCGTTGCGATCAGCATCATTGGCTCTCTTTCCAGATCAATAGAAGCATCCATCAGCACAGCCGCGATGATCCAACTGAGCAGGAGCAGTACGCCCGTGACAAGCACCCAGCGCACCGATGTCATAAAGACACCGGCACCAATAATCATCAAATAGACACCGAACCCGCTCATCAGGTTATCCGTCACAATGCTGAAGGCAATCGCGTCCAACTGCAGCACACAGACTTCAAAAAAGGTCACAAGGTTCGTTCGATAGGCAGGGTAGACAGAGAATCGGTGATACGCGGCAAACAAAGAAAAACTCACCGCAACGAACAGCGCGAAGATCGCCGCCATCATTTTCATATCGTCTTCGAGGGTCAGGTAGTTAATGACCGCCAGCAACGCGTAAAAGAACCCGATGAGCACTGCTCTGATCCAGGCCAATTCGCGGTGGGTATCATCAAGCAAGGCGCGAACATGAAGGGCGAGTTCAACGGGCTCAAGCGATATTTCGTTTCGATTAAATTCCGGTGGCTTCAACAACCCAATTCCCGGTGCATTCAGTGCCATGATAAGCACACGATGCGATTTAAGCGACAGATATGTCTTTTTCCGGTCCGCCTCTTTTTCCGAACAGCCAAATCCGTAAAATGGTCACATGAACATCTTTGCCTTGATCATGACAACCCTGCTCGGGTTATCCTTCAGCGCCCTTGCAGAGCCCATCACCCGTCAACTAGAACGGGATGGAACCTTGTTTCGATTGAATGGTGATTTCAAAGGCGCCGATGAGATTCAGGAACAGCTTCTTAAGATCAAATCCGATCCGGTTGGCCACGTCTACGCCTTGAACACCATTGTGACCCACATGACCTGGGACGAAACCCAGCGAGGTTTTGATGAAGCGCTTCACCATCATGCGGACCAAACACTGAACTGGTGCCACAACGAAACAAACCTGAAGCAAGAAACCGTGAGGGCCCACTTTTATTGTGGACAGGCACATTTTGCTTTGAGCTATTTCCACGGCTTGCAAGGCAACTACTATCAGGCTGGTCAACACGGGACAGAATCCATCGAGCATCTGGAATCAGCGCTCGAAATCGCCCCGAATTTGACCGACGCCAAAATGCACCTGGGCGTCGCCTATTACATCGCCGACAACCTACCGCCCTATATCAAGATGTTCAGTCGTCTGCTCTGGTTTATCCCGACCGGGAATTCAAAAAAAAGCCTGCCTTACCTTAGAGCCGTTATCAATCAAGGCGATCAGTTTGTCGACGTCGCCCGCTACAGTTACGTGAACTTGTTGCTGGCGAACCCTGCTTACTATGACGAGGCGGTGCAGGAACTCCGAACGCTAACGAAACGATACCCGACCAACAAACGTTTTCATCTCAGGCTGATATCTGCCCTAGTGATACAAGGCGCATACGACTCGGCACTGGCTGCGATTGACACCTATCTCGCGCAATTTCCGGCGGCGGAAGAGCTCGACCTGAGTCTCGCCAAGATCTGGCAAGTTCGGGCCCATCTCGGATTGAATCAAGCCGAACCGGCTTTACGAATATTTAGGGAAGTTGATCCTGTCGTGACAGCGGCATCAGACAAGTTACCCACCTGGAGCATTGCCTGGCATCAGCTAAATCGGGGTCAGATCTTTGATCTTGCCAATCGGCGAGCCGACGCAAAACGCACCTACAAATACATACTCTCTTCTGCAAAAACAAGCTACGTAAACGACGTGATCCAGGAGGCGGCGCGAGCCGGGTTAGCCAACCCGTTTCGACTGGCAAACTATTAACTCCACCATCAGTGTCATCATTCCGGCCTTGAATGAAGCGTCACATATCTCCGGACTCATCAAGCAACTCCGATCACAGGAACAGGTCTTGATAGAAGTGATTGTCGTCGATGGGGGCTCCAATGACGACACCGTTGTTTTCGCCAAAAACGAAGGTGCCCGCATCATCGAAACCGCAGCAGGTCGTGGCCATCAGATGAATCAGGGCGCCGCCATCGCCAGCCATGAGCGGTTGTTGTTTTTGCACGCTGACACGCAACTCACCACACCACGTCAATTCGCTGACGCGATTGAAACATTCGAGCGCTACAAGTCACCCGTCGCGGGACACTTCGCCCTTACATTTGATACGGATGATGAACAGGTCCAAAAGCGATTACGTTTCTTCGAACACAAGACTCGCTACAACCGCCCCGGCACGTTTAATGGGGATCAGGGATTGTTAATCAACGCCCGGGACTTTGAAGCTATTCACGGATTTTCAGAAACTTACCCATTTTTAGAGGATCCGGAGTTTGCGGACCGTTTCCTAAAATACGGTGAGTTCATTACCCTCCCTCATCTGGTTCGCACCAGCGCACGACGCTTTGAAGAAGAAGGGATAGGACAAAGGTTAACGCTCAACACGATCATTATGGGGATGTACCACATTGAAGCTGCCTCGTTCTTTGAGCGAGCGCCCGATATCTATCGGCAACACGCCGCTGAACCCGGCCACTACCCCATCGGTCCTACTAGACCCATCAATCTCAGGCCGTTTCTCGCACTGGCACAAATCTGTGTATTCCAGGACGGCTTTCCACAGGGACTGAAGCGGTGCTACAGGATTGGCCGGTACGCCACACGGAATTTTTGGCAGATCATTTTGTTGGCAGGTCTTAGATACAAAGAACCAGACGTGACGCTCCGAGCTTTTGATCGTTACATCAAGCCCGTGACGGATAACCCTCCAGGTCATCTTTTGGGCACATTCGTGATTATTGTCTGGTTTTTTTGGCTGAAGTTTCGGGCATCCCGCGACTAGCTCGAGATACCCAAAAAACGACTAAATCTTGAGCTGTCGCGCTATTCAATGAAAAACGCTTTAAAGAGAACAGCCCCTCAAGCAAGGAGCCTTCACGGAATCTAGTCGCTCCAGAACCTATTCTTTCCAGAAAGTTGTTTTCAACGAAGCACTGTCGATATCAAGAATAACATCCGAGTTTTCCGATATGTCTTCCCAGCCCACATCCAAACCAAGATCGACGCCCTTGTTGGCAAAGATCATGTCGGAAGCGAACTTGCCGCCGGCTGCCTGAATGATTCGACCATTGGGTGCATCTTCAGAAGCGAGATAAACTGCCGCGGGTGTCACCAATTTTGGATGGTTCGCTTCGGCAGGTGCGTCTGCATCAATAGTAGAGCCAGGAACGCTAGCTGTCATTCGGGTCGCGGCCCCGGGTGACAGACAATTGACGTGAACATTATGAGATGCGCCTTCACGGGACAGGTTATTCATTAAACCCACCATGCCCATCTTCGCTGCGCCATAGTTTGACTGGCCAAAACTACCCAAAATACCCGAAACCGATGAGGTGAATACGATTCGGCCATAGTTCTTTTCGTACATGATGGGCCAGGCATGCCAAGTGACATAGGCTGATCCATTTAAGTGAACGTTGATCACCAGATCCCATTCTTCCAGCGTCATCTTCTTGAACGATTTGTCCCGGAGGATGCCCGCGTTATTGATCAGGATATCAACGGTGCCGAATTCCTTTACCGCCGTCTCTACAATGTTTTTTGCGCCCGCCTTGTCGGAAACGGAATCCTTGTTAGCAACCGCCTGGCCACCCGCCGCACGGATTTCCTCAACCACCATATCCGCCGCATCACTTTGACCTGAACCATCGACAGAACCGCCGAGATCGTTCACAACAATTCGCGCGCCTAAACTACTGAGCAGCAACGCATGTTCTCTACCCAAACCACCACCGGCGCCCGTAATAATCGCTACTTTTCCATCAAAACTCATCTTGCTTCCCCTTAATTGTTGATCAAATCAGTTCTATAAAATCGGGTCTCATCATATCTATGACATGCCCAGAGACAACAGGTTTTCTAACGGTTCATACAGTTCTTCGAGATAGACCACATCATCTTCGTCCAACTTGATAGAAGCAGATTCCATCAATTGCTCCAACTGGTGCACCTTGGACACACCTACGAGCGGTGCAGTAATTTCGGGCTTGTTACACAGCCAGGCGAGAGAAATTTGAGCCGGTGTCTTGCCATACTTTTCCGCCACTTCTACTACACGCGCTGCGATCTCAAAGTTTCGCTCCCCTTTATACAAACTTTCCGTTCGGTTTCGGTCGGCGCCTTTGGATCGATTAGTTGTCCCCGCATCAAAACCGCCTTGATAGGCCCCGGTCAATATACCGCGAGCAAGAGGCGACCACGGCGTGAGTGCAACACCCGTTTTTGCACAATACGGGTTCATCTCTCGTTCTTCTTCACGATAAATCAGGTTGTAGTGGTTTTGCATGGAGATAAATTCAGTCCAGCCGTTCAACCGTGCCGTCATCTGCAACTCGGTGAACTGCCAAGCAAACATGGACGAGCCACCCAGATAGAGCACCTTCCCTGCTTTGACCAAATCGTGAAGCGCTTCCAGGGTTTCTTCGATCGGTGTATCAACGTGGCCTGGAATACCGTGCGGATGCCGGTGAATCACCAGGTGATCAATGTAGTCCATTCCGAGCCGTCGAAGACTGGCGTCAACACCTTCCATAATATGTTTGCGAGACAACCCCGCATTGTTGGCCGCCCCGCTCATAGGCATCGACACTTTTGTTGCAATCACATAATCCTGACGCGGCAACATGTCGCGCAGCAATCGGCCAACCACTTCTTCGCTCGCACCAACACCATAAATGTCAGCGCAGTCGAAATAGAACAAACCGTGATCGATAGCGGCTTTGAAAATCGGTTTCGCGTCATCATAGCCAAGCGTCCAGTCGCCTTGATGACCGCGGCCAGGCTCACCATAATTCATTGTCCCCAAACCTATTTCGGAGACTCGCAGTCCTGATTTTTTTCCCATTTGCACGGCTTTAAGCATTGTTACCTCCTGAGCACCCTATTCATTGATGAAAGAAGTTTACCAGTTTGTGACGTCACCCTGCGGCACCTAATCTCTTAGAAATTAGCCTTCTGATACCTAGTCTTTTGACACACGGTCTCTGACAAACAGTCTTTAGAAGCTTGGTCTTTTATGCCACGGGTCTTATCGAGCTCTACTGTAGCTAAGGTCAGTCACGCTCTATTACAATATGGAAAACGAACGACCACTATCCATTAACCCAGAATCAGGAACCATCATGTCCTACGAGACTTTAACGCTTAGCATCGAAGGCGGCATCGCCACCATCACACTCAACCGCCCCGATGCCGCCAACGCATTGAACACCACCATGGCCAGAGAATTCAGCGAGGTTGCCATCGTCTGCGATCAATCGCCTGAAGTCAGGGTAGTCGTCATTACGGGTAATGGTTCCATGTTTAGCGCCGGCGGCGATCTGTCAGCCTTTGGCGATGCGGGCGATAATTCACCGGCACTTATCCAGCAAATTGCCGGTGATCTGCACATGGGTATTTCACGATTCACCAGAATGAATGCCCCGGTCATTGCCGCCGTTAACGGCACGGCAGCCGGCGCCGGGTTTAGCCTGGCGGTTTCAGCCGATATCGCCATATCTGTCGACACCGCCAAATTTGTGATGGCCTATACCAATGCTGGTCTGTCTCCCGATGGCAGTTCAACCTACTTCCTCCCAAGAAGAATTGGAGACCGCCGCGCCAGAGAACTCATGCTCACCAACCGAGTATTGACCGCAGCCGAGGCGCTCGATTGGGGGGTAGTCAATCAGGTAGTGACCGGAGATGAACTGGAAGCCACTGTCGCCGCGCTCGCCAAAAAACTCGCCAGTGGACCCACCAGAGCATTCGGCGCCGTGAAAACATTGCTTAACGCTTCCTTCGACAACGGGCTTGAGACACAAATGGAATTCGAATCCCGTGAAATCGCCGCTATGGCTGGTTCAAAAGACGGCCGCGAAGGGATCAACGCATTCCTCGAAAAACGCAAGCCCACCTTCACTGGCGAGTAGAGGCCAGTTAAAGCGCCAACGCTATCCCCTAAACGAAGCTCCTAAACCGATCTCCTAATCCTATTGAAGGCGAACCATCATGTTAAAAGACTCTGAAACTAGCGATCTGGTCCCAGACGTTCATGATGGAACCTTTTGCCCGGACCACACGACATCGCCCTGCACATGTTGCTCACCGGCGTTTTCAATATTTAGCGACGATGCAAACTGGGACGACATGATCAATGGCGAAGCTTGGATGCAGCGAGGCGCACATCGGGAAATCTATTCGCCTCACACGACGGCCATATTCGTCAACGCTAAAATCCTGACTATGGATGATGAGGCATCTGAGGCCACCTGCATCGCTATCAGCGGAGACAAGATTCTTGCCGTCGGTGACAGGAGCGATATGGCCAGCTTTGAGGAACCCGATGCCGAGATTATTGAGTGTCATGGTAAAACAATATTGCCTGGATTCGTCGAACCGCACTTTCACTTCCTACCCTGCTCAACCATGGAAGCGATAGAAAATATCGGTCCGTTCCGCTTCACCCGCGTTGACGATGCACTGGCTCGACTGCGAGAACTCGCTGCCCAGACCAGTGACAACGATTGGATTGTGGGGCGACAGTTTGACCCCTCTCTTCAAGACGGTCCGGGAGAATTAACCACCGACATTTTGGACACGGTAAGCACCACCCAACCCGTGCTGGTGTACAACGCGTCCCTTCATTTCGCCTACTGCAATCGACGAGCGTTGGAGATTGCAGGTATAAACGCCGAGACTCCCGACGACCCACACTCACCGTTCGGCAGATACGACAACGGCGAACCTAACGGCGTTCTCGTCGGTGGCGGAGCGCTCGGGAAAGTCGCTAAACACAATCACAATGCCAAAAAGATCGATTTGGTGGCCAATAGCCTAAAGGTCGTGGAACGTGCCAATGCACGAGGTATTACGATGTTCTGCGATCAGGCCACCGGCATGACCCGGGGCGTGAAAGAAATAGAGGTCTACAACACTCTGGCTGAGTCCCCACAAATGACCGCCCGGTTACGCTACTCGTTAAGCTACGGTATTCAGGATAAATGGGACAACTTTGATATTGCCTGCGGCGACGGCAACGAGATCGTTCGCTGCACCGCCTGGAAGATTGTTTCGGATGGTTCCAACCAGGGTTTCTCTGGCCTCCAGCGCAAACCCTATCTGTACCGTGAAGACAAAGGTTTACCCTATGTGAACGCGGATGACCTTAAAGAGATGGTCATTGATCGTGCGAAGCGCGGCTGGGCACTCGCGATCCATGCCAACGGCGATCAGGCCATCGATAATGTCTTGGATGCCTATGAAGCGGCTTTCGACCAGGGTCTGCTGACCAACACACCCTACAGGATCGAACACTGCTCCATTCTTCACGATGAACATATTGAACGAATCGCGAAAATGGGACTGTCACCCAGCTTCCTGATTGGGCACGTGTACTACTGGGGGCAGGCCATGAGAGACAAGGTGTTTGGCCACACCAAGGCTCTCCTGCTGGACCGCACGGCGGCCTGTGAGGCGAAGGGCATTCGGTGGACCCTTCACTCTGACGAACCCGTAACAGAAATGGGGCCTCTAAGATGTGTGGAAAATGCGGTCACCCGGAAGATGTGGAAAGAGCCTGAGACTATTCTTGCGCCTGAAGAATGCATCTCCGTGGAATCAGCGCTTCGCGCGGTGACCCGAGATGCCGCATGGCAATGTCATTCCGGCCATGAGACGGGCACGCTTGAACCGGGTAAATACGCCGATTTAGTGGTACTGGAGAAAGACCCACGTGCGGTCGACCCCGATGAAATCGGCAATATTCGTGTACTTGAAACCTGGATGGGTGGTCGCCGCGTCTATGAAGCGAAGGGGTGAACGCCGAACGCTCGAAGTGCGCGCAGTGGCCATCAAACCATTACGATCAAGCCCATACCATCACCCTTTCCCATCAGCCCTTTTCCATCAAACACGCAGATTAATCCGGCAGGCCCAGAACCCGCTTGCTAATAATATTCATCTGCACTTCGTTGGTCCCGCCATAGATTGTCACGGCACGATCGCGCAGCCAACCCCGCGTTGCGTCAATTTCTGTCTCGGAGAATCCTTCCCCTTCCCAGCCAAGACCTTGCATACCTCGCAGATCTGCTTTCAAAGCCGAAGACTCTTTGGCCACAGTTGAGCCCACTAACTTAAAGATTGAAGTCGTCGCACCCGGTGCCTTACCTGACTTACCTTCATCTGACACTCGGCGAACGGTTAATTTCAACGAGTTTTCAAGCATGGTTTGCCGCACAATTTTGTCACGTGCAGCCGCATCGGCAATCTTGCCGTCGACTTCACCGAGATACTGCTTGGCGACTACGGCATAGGGGTTCACCGGTTTTTCTTTCTTCTTGGACTCAACCGAGGTTGCACTTCTCTCGTATTGAAGTAAGCGCTTACCTACTGTCCATCCCTTGCCTAACTCACTGATCAAATCATCACGATGCGCAAGAGCGTTATCAAAGAAGGTTTCACAGAACGGCGATGAACCGGAAATCAGGGGAATAGGCTTCACCGTCACACCCGGCTGATCCATTTCGAGGAGCACAAAACTGATGCCGTCGTGTTTTGAGGCATTGGGATCGGTCCGAACGAGCGCAAACATCCAATCCGCATGGTCAGCGCCGGAGGTCCAGATTTTTTGACCATTCAACACAAAGTGATCACCATCAAGGACAGCCTTGGTTTGCAGGCTGGCGAGGTCAGACCCTGATCCGGGTTCACTATATCCTTGGCACCAACGTACTTTCCCACTGACAATCGCCGGTAGGTGTCGCTGTTTTTGCTCCTCGGTGCCAAATTCGAGCAACGTTGGCCCAATCATGACAAGCCCCATGCCTACCGATGGTGGCAATGCTTTCAGGGCTAGCATTTCCTGCTGCAGCACCTGGTTTTCTTCAAAACTTAAACCCCCGCCGCCATATTCCTTCGGCCACATCGGTGCGGTCCAGCCTCGCTCGGCCATAGCGTCGCGCCAGCCATCCGCATCCTTCGTATCATAGATCTCAAAAGCGTCCTCAAAGTGCACGGCTCGGTTGCGCATACTCGCTGGACAGTGGTTATCAATATATTCTCTGGCTTCTTCTCTAAGGGCGTCGAGACTCATTAGTTTCTCCTGTTCGGTGTAGAAATTAAACGACAAACCAGAGCAGGAACCAACCCCTTAATGATCGAAAACACATAGACTTTCTCTAAATTTTGTCTCGACTTTGTTCAATCCGACATCAATTTGAGCCATCAAGATGCAATCGTCTGACCTATGAGAATTGTCGATTTCCTCGACTTGTGCTTTATTGCTGACTCTCAATTACGTCACGGGAAAGCCCATGTCCACTAGCGAAACAGCCACGCAAAAAGAATTCAGGGAATACTGCCGCAACTGGCTGGAAGAACACCGCCCGCCACCTACGTCAGTTCCCCTCCCACAAGCCGCCTATGAGGTCACACTGGAAGATCATCGCCAGTACCTCACAGAGTGGCAGGCCAAGTGTTACGAGGCGGGATTTATCGCCACGGACGTCGACAAGGCCTACGGTGGCCACGGGCATACAGGCCTGCAGCAAATCGCCAGCGCTGAAGTTCGCCGCGCCAACGTGCCCTACTTCATTAACTGGATTGGTCTCGGTATGGCCGCACCCACATTGTTGGTGCACGGCACTGAAGCCCAGAAAACAACCTACCTGCCGCCGATATTTTCCGGTGAAGAACTTTGGTGCCAGGGTTTCAGCGAA
The DNA here is from genome assembly GCA_047634795.1 of Candidatus Azotimanducaceae bacterium. Classification (GTDB taxonomy): domain Bacteria; phylum Pseudomonadota; class Gammaproteobacteria; order Pseudomonadales; family Azotimanducaceae; genus UBA9659. The sequence goes on from JBLIIB010000001.1 coordinate 35,454, forward strand.
CCCGGCGCAGGCTCCGATCTTGTCAGCCTGCAAACCAGCGCAATAAAAGACGGCGACAACTGGGTCGTTAACGGCAGCAAGGTTTGGACAAGCCTTGGTCATTTCGCGAAGTGGATGCTGCTGCTGGCGCGAACAGACAAAAACGACAAGTACAACGGCATCACCTACTTTATTGGCCCCATGGAAGCCGAGGGCGTCACCGTCCAACCCATCCATAAAATGACGGGTGAATCCGGCTTCAACGAAGTATTCCTTGAAGACGTTGTCGTGCCTGATCACATGCGTATAGATGAAGTGGGTACGGGCTGGAAAGTTGCTATGAGCACATTGACAAGCGAACGAGGCGCCGCGGCCGGCGTAGGTGCGGTGGCTAGCAGCGACTCTCCATTTGCCGCGATCGAACAACTCATTGCCCTTGCTAAGACTAAAAAACGTGATGGCAAGCTCTTGTGGGATAACCCGCTTTGGCGCGACAAGTTGGTAAAACTTTATGAGCGCGTAGAAGCCTCCTCACAAAATTTTCGACGTCTCGGCGTTAATTCGCTGAACGGCGGCGCAATGCGCATCCCCCTTCAGGGTAAATTGACCGGTAGCGAAATGGGCCAGGAACTTCATCAGTTGGCACTTTCAATGTTAGGTCTTGAGGCAAGCCTCTACGTTCGGGATCCTAACGCGACGGACGACGGCAAGTGGATGCTCGGCTACATGAACACCTACACCGGCACAATTTCCGGCGGCAGCAGCGAGATCCAACGAAACATTCTTGGCGAGCGGGTTCTTGGCCTGCCTAAAACGAAGTAGGAATTTAAACCCCGGAGTTTAAAAAAATGGCACAACCTAGAGATTTTGGATTCGGCGAAGAACAGGAAATGCTGAAAGACCAGGCCCGTCGATTTATGGAAGACAAGCAACCTATCAGTTTCCTGCGAGAAACCATTAAAGGCACAGAAGATCCCAATCACGGCGCCGAGCGACCCGGTAGTTTCGATCAGGCTGCGTGGCAGGAAATGGTCGAACTCGGGTGGACGGCACTTGCAGTCCCTGAGGCCGCCGGCGGCGTTGGAATGAACCTGGTGACAGCGGTAGCGGTGATTGAAGAAGTCGGCCGAGCTGCAATGCCAACACCACTCACCTCGACGATCCAGGCGACATTCGTGCTTCGTGAAGCTGACAGTGAAGCGGCCAACACGGTGCTACAGGAAATCGCTGAAGGCCAGAGCGCAACTCTGGCGACCTACGGCGCTGACGGCTCACTGGAAACAGATTCAACGGACCTGACCGTCTCCAATGGTCAGCTCAATGGCACGGCGTGGTTTGTTCAGGACCTGCAAAAGGTGGGGAAACTGATTGTGTCCGCCAATGATGTCGGGACGGTCAAACTGTACGCTGTTGATATCAATGCTGCCGGGATAGAACTCGCCTTCGATCGTATTGTAGATCTGACGCGAGACCAGGGCCACGTCACCTTCACCAATGTTGACGCAATCCTCGTTGCCGATAACGGTGAGCAGGTGTTGAAAGATGCCCTGCCGGCGCTGTTAACACTGGTCGCCGCTGACATTGCGGGTGGCTGCGAATGGCTTCTGCAGGCGACCGCTGAGTACGCCAAGGTCCGAAAGCAATTCGATCGGCCCATCGGATTTTTCCAGGCGGTAAAACACCCGATAGTCAACATGATGATTAGCACGGATCAAACCCGCTCCCTGGTTTACGCAGCAGCGGCTACCTTTGACAACGAACGTGAAAATGCACACAAGGCCGCTCACCTGGCAAAATCAAATGCCTCGGATACGGCCGAATTCTGCGCTAATCGAGCCACTCAATTGCATGGTGGTATTGGCTTTACCTGGGAACATGATGTGCAGATTTATCATAAGCGCGTGATGCATTCTCAGCAGCTCTTTGGTGATGGTTACTATCAACGGGCCTGTGCAGCGGAGTATCTTTAGCAGCAAAATAGTCGGCGAATGACCTGCTTGGCTTAACGCTGGACAGCAAATTCGTCGCCAAAAGCGATTCACCCCTTGCCATCAGGCTCGTCAATCGCGCGAGCACTGGCACAGGGGTGGCTCATAGCAGCTAACACCAAATGCACTATCCGTGCGCCGCATCATTGGGAAGACCCTAGCCAGAAGCGCAATCCAGCCCACCAGCAACTGCGAATAAGCCTCACCTATACCGCACAATTTCGGGGAAATGCGCCTTCGCGCGGAATCCTCTATACTGCCACCGCTTTCGAGCAGGCACCGTCTGAAGCAGCTATTGATGCCCATCACTCGCAATTAGGGTGTTGGACTTAACCGAACATACGTTCTTTAGACTGACGCGCCGGAATAGCGTCTTTGAGGGAAGCAGCAAAACACTCGTTTCCCGACACTCAAGTAAGAGTGGCGCCCTGACCCGGGCACAAACGTTAAAAAAGTATCCAAAAGATACCAATCAAAAAAAGGCATAAGAAGTTCATATGACAGAACCAAAGATCGTCTATACCGATACCGATGAAGCGCCACAACTGGCGACCTATTCATTTCTCCCCATCATCAAGGCATTTACAGACACCGCCGGTGTCGATGTGGAAATCCGCGACATTTCACTGGCCGGACGCATTATCGCTGCGTTCCCGGAACGACTCACCAAGGAACAGCAAGTCCCGGATGAGTTGGCCTATCTCGGCGCCCTGACCCAGAAACGAGAAGCCAATATCATCAAACTTCCGAACATCAGCGCTTCTAACCCCCAGATGCATGAGGTCGTTAAGGAACTCCAGTCCAAGGGCTATGATCTTCCCGACTATCCGGAAGAACCCACAAACGAAGAAGAAGAAAAAATTCTTGCCCGCTACGAAAAGATCAAAGGTAGCGCAGTCAATCCAGTCCTGAGGGAAGGCAACTCTGATCGACGGGCCGCACGAGCGGTGAAGGACTATGCCAAAAAGTATCCTCATTCTATGGGTGCATGGTCGAGCGATTCAAAATCTCACGTCGCCAACATGTCAGACAATGATTTCTACGGCAGTGAAAAATCGATAGTGATGAGTCAAGACGACAATCTCATGATCGAGTTTGATGGCGGAGCGGGCAAACAATTGCTGGCCGATCAGGTGCTGGTCGAAGAAGGCGAAATTGTTGACGCGGCTTTTATGAGCAAAAAGGCACTGTGTGAATTCCTGGAGAAAGAGATTGCCGCGACGCAGCCGGGTGTTCTGTTCTCACTGCACCTGAAAGCCACCATGATGAAGATATCGGATCCCATTTTGTTCGGGCACGGGGTCAGAGCTTACTATCAAGCTGCTCTAGCCAAACACGCTGGCGTGATGGTCGAGATCGGTTTCGATGCCAACAACGGCATTAACGATGCCTACGAAAAAATAAAGACACTGCCAGAAGCCCAGGCCGCAGAAATAAAAGCTGATCTGGATGCGTGCCTGGAAGACGGCCCCGACCTGGCGATGGTGAACTCGGATAAGGGAATCACCAACCTGCACGTACCAAGCGACATCATCATTGACGCCTCCATGCCAGCAGCGATCAGGGAATCCGGTAAAATGTGGGGTCCAGACGGTGAACTGCACGACATGAAAGCAGTGATCCCGGATCGTTGCTATGCAAGCCTGTACGACGAGACCGTTAAACACTGTATTGAACACGGCGCTTTCGATCCCACCACAATGGGTTCGGTACCCAATGTTGGATTGATGGCCCAGAAAGCTGAAGAATACGGCTCTCACGACACAACCTTTGAGGCGCCGGGTGAAGGCACTATCCGAGTTCTCGATTCAGAAGGCAACGCACTGCTCGAGCACCGAGTTGAAGAAGGCGACGTCTGGCGGCTTTGTCGCGTTAAGGACGGACCTGTCCAGGACTGGGTGAAATTGGCCGTTAATCGCGCAAAAGCAACCGACACACCGATTGTATTCTGGCTAGACAGCAATAGAGCGCATGATGCCAATTTGATAGCAAAGGTAAATGCCTATCTGCCCGAGCACAATCTGGACGGCGTTGACTACCAAATTCTAGCGGTGGCTGAAGCGGCCAAATTATCCCTGGAACGAGCGCGCAATGGGGAAGATACAATTTCCGTCACCGGCAACGTGCTCAGAGATTATCTGACAGACCTCTTTCCTATTTTGGAATTAGGCACTAGCGCAAAAATGCTCTCGATCGTTCCGCTCATAAACGGCGGCGGCTTGTTCGAAACAGGCGCCGGAGGCTCCGCACCCAAGCACGTCCAGCAGTTCGAAAAAGAAGGCCACCTGCGTTGGGATTCCCTCGGAGAATTTTTGGCATTGGGCGCGTCTCTGGAACACCTTTCAGTCACGTTCGACAACAATCAGGCGCAGATCCTAGCCGACACTTTGAATGATGCCATCGCCAAGTTCCTTGAGAGCAACAAGTCACCTTCGCGCAAGGTCAACGAACTTGATAACCGTGGTAGCCACTTCTATCTCGCCATGTATTGGGCGCAAGCCGTCGCTGCGCAGGATCAGGATCCGAGTCTGAAAGAAAAATTCCAGACTCTAGCCGACACACTGCTCAGCAACGAAGGTAAAATCAACGAGGAATTACTGGCAGCGCAGGGCAGTCCGGTTGATGTCGGCGGTTACTACTTGCCGAACCCAACAATGGCTGCCAAGGCGATGCGGCCCTCCGCAATCCTGAACGCAGCACTTGATGTATTGACGTCTTAGCCAATGAAAGTGAGCGGAACATTGAGTCCGCTCACTGATTGGCAATAAACCGTTTATTGAGCACGATCCGCTGGCATCAAGGCATGACCTCTGACCCAAAGAAACAAAATGGCCTAGCGCCAAACACAACAGTGCGTGCAAAGCGCTAGATCCCTTAAGGAAGGCGGCAGCCTGCTAATCTTTTCGCCCTATGAAAACACTGTATTTTGTAAGACACGGACAAACTGAATGGAATGCCATCCGGCGTATGCAGGGGCAATGGAATTCCAACCTGAACGATACCGGTAGACGCCAGGCTGATATCAACGGTCAGTTCCTTAAGCCTCTCGATATCGAATATCTCGTCGCCTCGCCGTTGGATAGAACAAGGCAAACCGCCGAGATAATCAATCAACACCTGAACCTCGACGTCTTTTTTGATGACCGCCTTAAAGAATGGGATTGCGGCGATTGGAGCGGAGAAATGTGGGACGACGTGGGCAGCAAATGGCCTGAAGAATTCGCACAGTGGCAGGCTGATCAGTACAGCTATCGCGGACCTAAATGTGAAAACTACCCGGACATGATCGAGCGTTCCTCACCGTTTCTCACTGAACTTATGACATTGCCCTATGACACGATTGCAGTCGTTTCCCATGGCATGATCGGTCGTGTCATGGTCAGTACCATGCTGGAACACACCCCGGACGAGATGTTTGAATACAGCCAAACCAACGATACTGTGTTTCAATTAACTGAAACGGACGGTCCGGGTCATTTTATCGCGCAGCATTTTGTCGGTGGCGGCGAGCCGGAGCCCGGCTTACCACCCAGACATTACTAATCGGGCTCTCCTGACAAGAGGGTCTAATAAAGGGTATTCATAGCGAATCTTCAGCAGGTCTCTTCACGATTATTTATTCAAAACATCTCGTGCACAAATGTACTGGTAAGAGCGTCCGAGACCACCACGCATTTCAATCCGCTGGTGACATAAGCTCGGCTTCAACAAGACCTCGCAGGCTATTGGAGACAAATAGTCGATCGGCGTGGGCAAGATCACTCAGGGTTAGCCGAGCTTCTCTTGCGCGTCCTTCGGCCAGCATCTGCCGCCGATAGGTTCCAGCTAAAAGCGCCGCAGACAGAGCAGGCGTGAGCAGTTCACCCGCTATCTCGAGGTACAAATTTGAGATGGTCGTTTCCGTCAGTTCTTCCTCAAGGTTGAACAAAATGACATCGTCTGCCTCACCGCGCATCTGATACGCCGCGTCATAGACCTCACGCGCAGTGGTCTTGTGAAACAAAAATGTATCGAAACGATCAATGGGCTGGCTCGCGAGTGCGAGTTTCATCCGGCCCTGCACCGCCGGGAGCGGCAGGATCTGCAATTCCAGTTCACCGCCACGCGCAAGTAACAGTCGCAAACGTACCGCCGTATCTCGATCAACGTCGTCAAGCAGTTCAGTCACCGCTTGCTGATCAAAACAGAAATCAAAGTATTGCGCCGAAGCCGCCAGGCGTTCCATGTGGTAATCCCTTCTAGCTATACCTATCCCGGGGTCAAGCCTCATGGTTTCCAATAGTTGGAAAGCCGGGGGCTGGTGACGCAGGACAGATGCTTTGGTCAGGCTTTCCTGCCATTCTTCCTCCACATCAGAGTCCCAGACAATACCGCCACCGACACCGTAGGTACCTTCGTGGCTTGCCTTGTCTACAAACAATGTTCGGATCGCGACTGAAAACCGTGCGTCTCCGCCCGGTTTGATCATTCCCAGCGCGCCGGTGTAAACACCGCGCGGGCCAGACTCGAGGTTCGCGATTATTTCCATCGATTTGGTTTTCGGTGCACCGGTGACTGAAGCACAAGGAAATAGCGCTGCGAATATATCCGCAATCGGCGCGTCCACCGTGGCACTGACTTCTGATACTTGTTGCCACACGGTGGGATAGGCCCGGGTTTCAAACAAGTGACTCACTGCGACACTGCCGGGTTCAGCGATTCGGCCCAGATCATTACGCACCATGTCCACAATCATCAGGTTTTCGGCACGGTCCTTGGGGGAGTTTTGCAGGTCAGACCGCAATTCCTGGTCTTCTGCCGAACTTCGACCGCGCGGCCGGGTACCTTTCATGGGCTCGCAGGTCAATTTTGTACCCACACGCTGAAAAAATAATTCCGGAGATACGCTACAAATGCCAAAGGTCGGTGTTTCTATCATCAGGCCAAAGGGCGTAGGTTGGCCACGTAACATCGCCCCGAATACGGATTCCAATGGCGCTGTTACAGGACCCTTGAGCCGATGCGTATAGTTAACTTGATAACTGTCGCCCTGCAGCAGATGCTTTTTGATTTGCTCAAACGCGATATCAAATTGCTCGCGCCCCGCCTCCGGCACAAAGTCCATCTGCACACTCGCATCCGGCACATCAATCACGGTGGGATTATCGAACAGCGCAAAGCTGGCAAGCGGGATCAAATTGGACGTCTGATGCTTTAACGCGGGATCAAAACCGCTAGCCGCCTCAAAGGTCACAAACCCAACCGCGTATCCACCCTTCAATCCGTGCTGTTCAGCCTGCGTCAGAACGTCTGACAATTCTGATGGAGCGTTCGCGTCCAGCACTGCCACAGGATCAGCAAAGCGCCACCAGGAATCGGAATCCTGATCAAAAACAAGCGCGGTAAAAGTCATCAGGTTCTCATCAAATAACCGGCGGGAAAAGCAATAACAAAGACAGAAAGGGCACACACAATCGCCCCCAATCTAGCCTGAATAGCAGGGCCGTTAAGGCATTAGTCTGCCAGTTCCCGCATTGAATATCGACTGGTTTACAATAGAGCCGACCACTTCATTAAACACAACTTTGAGCATTAACCATGACCATTAAAGATGAGCACTGAAACAATTCGTAAACAGTTTGATCCAGCGTTTTTATCCGCAGCCCTCCGCTGCGATATCACAGCCGTTGAGGTTCATCCCATCGATGGAAGCACGCCCACCGAGCAAGGGGTCACCGAGACGCAGGTGAACGGCTACATGGCCGATGTGTTTCGGCTTGTTCTTACCGGAAAGAGCGTACCTGCATCCGTCATTTTGAAGCACCAGGCAAGCGACCCACAACGTGCTCTAATCGCCGAGCGGTTTCACTCTTACGCCAAAGAGCACGATTTCTATCAACACCTCGCATCAGTGATTCCGGGTTATGTGCCCGCCTGCTACTACTCCAGCGACCAACCATTTGTGCTGCTGCTGGAGGATCTTGGACTCGCTTCTACACCAGGCCAGTCTAACGGCGCAACTCACACGCAATGCGATCTCGCGATCACGTCTCTCGCGCACGCACACAATCGACTGAATCAGCATCTTGAACACGATTCGCTGAAGGTTCGTTCCGGCTTCGCTGAAGGGTTCGACGCCGCAGCTCTCGACATGCAATCCTTTGGAATCAAAGTGCTCAACCAAATGATTGATAACCCTCCGGTACAATTCATGCGACGTTATGCGCAGAACGCTAACCAATTTCTGCCGCTATTCAACAACTTACCCATGCACTTCTCACACATGGACTATCGAAACGACAACCTGGTCTATCGGTCAGAAAAGGTTGTCATTATTGATTGGGGCGAAAGTTGTATCGCTCCGATGGGCTTTGATCTTGGCTACTATCTCGTCACCAGTATTAGCGTTAGCCAGCGCAGGGAACGAGAATCAGCATTACTCCGATCCTATTTGGCGAAGTTGGACGCAGACTACGGCGAGGAAGCACTGAAAAAAGCCTATTTGCTCAGCCTCCCCCCCGCGTTCTATCTCGCCGCACTGATCATTGATCAGGGTGATATCGAAAAAGGGCAATTGCTCGCCAAGCGATGTCTTGCCGCTATCGAGGATCATCTTCCAGAACTCAGTGGGCTCTATTCATTTCACTAACCGGATCAACCCTCGATGAACCGCCTTGCAGGTCCGCGCCGCTAAATGACACAGTTACCCGTTACTCGGCCTTCTGTTATATCCTGATGCGCTCAAAATTAAGGTTTTGGCAAAATGCGCAGAAACAGCGTTCTCTGCGGACTCGTGTGTCTGCTGCTATTGGGTGCAAGCCCACTTTTTGTTGGACAGACGTTCGCAGACTCTCAAGGTCATCCCGTTCGTGTAACAGCAGTCGGGTTACGTCCTGTTGTCAGGCAGGTCAGCACCTATAGCGTACTGGCTCCCAAAATCGAGGGTCTGTCATCTAGGATTGATGGGCGCATCAATCAATTCAACGTCGTGGAAGAAGAAAGTGTCGTAGAAGATTCGGTACTCACAACACTCGAAACCCTTGATGCCAACGACAAACTCGATCAGGCGCGCGTCCAACGGGATCAGGCGGCACGAACACTGGAACGCTTCGAGACGCTAGCCGAACAACGCATGATCCGGGCGTCTCAGTTCGAAAACACACAGGACGAGCTCGAAACGGCCGTCATCCATTTCGAACATGGCAAAGCTGGAACTCGAGCGCTGCACATTAAAAGCCCCTGCTGACGGCGTGATACTCAAAAAGTTCGAATACTCACGGACCACAATCAACGCTGATATCTTGAACCTTTACTGCGAACATTATTTTAATCCACTTGACTAAAGAGGAACGTCCAATGCCCGAAGACATGTCACTGTTCGACACGATGTATAACTGCCGCGCGATGCGCAAGCTCGATACCCGGGAAGTACCCGAGGAAATGTTGGTTAAGCTCATTGATGCTGCCAACCAGGCACCTTCTGGTTCGAATATGCAGGCGGGACGCTGGATGGTCGTGCGAGACCCTGCGGTTAAGCAGTCCCTGGCGGACCTTAATCGAAAAGGCGTCGAAGCCTACATCGGGCCACAGGCTGCAAATCCCGGCAGCTTACCTCACCAATCAGAAGAGAAACGAAAACGCATGCTGGATTCCGTCTTATGGCAAATGGAACACATGCATGAAATCCCCGCGCTGGTGATTGCATGTATGGATTACGGCCAAAAAGTCGACGCTAACATGCTCGCAAGCGGTTCTGGTTCTATCTGGCCAGGTATCCAGAACCTGTTACTTGCGGCAAGATCAATGGGCCTTGGCGCCGCGCCAACCACACTTTCGCTGATTGATCAGGATGCTGCGAGAGCGGTATTAGGACTGCCTGACACCATGGCGGCGTATTGCCTGATTCCGGTAGGTTATCCAACGGGCAAGTTTGGTCCAGTCACAAGGAAACCCGTCAAAGATATCTTACGTTTTGATCAGTGGACGGCTTAAGGTGGGCAAAAAAAATGGAACTTGAGCACCTTCAATATGTCGTCAGTGATCACATCGCTACTATCACGCTGGATCGACCCGAAACCCTGAACGCCCTGACCCCAGCCATGAGAGTCAGTTTGTTGCAGGCGATTGATGACGCTAACACCAGTGATGATGTTCGAGTCATCATCATCACCGGTGAGGGCAGGGGGTTTTGTTCAGGGGGCGATGTGAAGGCGATGAATGAAGCGCGAAAGGCAGGCACGGCCAACGTGCTTGAGGATCGCATCGCTCCGATCAGAGATAAGATCGTTCTGGCTATGAGAAACGCGGACAAACCTATCATCGCCGCGGTGAACGGCCATGCCGCAGGCGCGGGTATGAATATCGCTCTCGCCTGCGACATCAGATTAGCGTCGACTCAAGCAAAGTTTGGGCAGACGTTTGCCCGACGAGGATTGCATCCGGATTGGGGCGGCACCTATTTTCTTCCCAGGCTCATTGGCATGGCCAAAGCTTGCGAAATGATTTGGTCAGGAAAATCGATTGATGCGGATGAAGCATTGAGACTGGGCATTGTCTCAGACGTTCATGAACCAGACGCGTTATTGCCAGCGGCGATCGATCTTGCGCGAAGCTTTGCCAGTGGTCCACCCATTGCTATTCGTCTCGCTAAGCGGGCGATGTATCGAGGCATGGATACTTCACTGGAAGAAGCGCTGGAGTTTGAGACGTTCGCACAAAATATCTGCGGCGCAACGGAAGATGCAAAGGAAGGTATTGCTGCTTTTGTTGAAAAGCGAGAGCCCAAATTTACGGGTAAGTAGTTTGCGGGTAAGTGCGTTGGACAGATCAAAGCGCTAACGGGTCTAAAGAACTGCCATCTACAACATCAGGACCTGAACGACTGCTGGCCTATCGCCAACAGTCGTTTCAGCCGCTGAACATTAGCCCATTGGATGCATAATCTCTTTGGACACCGCATCAATCTTCTTCATGGTTTCAGGCGTCAAGGTCAGGTCGGCCGCCGCAAAAATATCTTCCAGCTGATCCGTTGAGGTAGCGCCAACGATAGAGTACGCAATAAAGTCGTGCTGATTACTCCATGCGGTAGCTAGGGTGACAGTAGAAAGGTCAATCTCTTCCGCGATCTCCATGAACGCTTTGGTCGCTGCCAAAGACTTCTCGTTCACGAAACGTTCGGCCATTGCGGCCTGGCGACCACCTATTTCAAGATACTTGGAGACCGCGCGCCCTCGGGAAGGGCACCGTCATTGTATTTTCCGGACAGCACGCCAGCGGGGATCAGGGGATCAGTCTCACCCGTTCCTGGCGACAACCCTGCGCCAGTTCGTCCTCGAATCGACGATTACTCAGGCTAAAATTGTTTTGGATTGTTTCATAGCGCGTTAAATCACGAATTTCAGACACACCAAGAGATTTGGTTAACCCCCAACTAGTCTCGTTACTGCAACCCGCTATGCGAATTATCCCGCTACGGACTAACTCATCGAGCGCTTCTATAATCTCATCATAGGGCGTGTCGTGATCAGGCCAATGCGTCTGATAAAGATCGATATAATCTGTACCTAACTTAACCAGACTAACCTCAACGGCTCGGCTCACCCGGATAGGTGCACACGTCTCTAAACAGATAACGCTTTCAAGCTCGCTTCATGCCGCCCTACTTTGAGGCGACAGGGCCAACGATATAATTAAGGGGTATACCAGATCGGCGACGTGTAGGCTCGATCCTGAACCGTGCGGGGTACTTCCTCCGCCAGATCCACTTCAAAATAAGCCGCATCGTAAGTTGACCAGCGCGGTTTCGGAATCTCAATCACACGGGCATAGTAGAAAGCACGTAAAGCCGGATCAAAGTCTGGGTCTTCCCAAACAACCCCTAATTCTGCCGAACCGATGCTGTTTCGATACGTCGCTGTTTCGACATCTACCGTAGTGCCAACAGAAGGAACCTTCCCCGTCTTTGCGTCCATCTTCCTGTCATCGGACCAAGCGACGTCGTAAACCTTTTCCTGCACCTTACCAGCATGATCTACCCATCCTTTGACAATCTGAACCCGATCAAGGTTCGCGCCAACAGGGTCTTTAGCAGCAACTGCGATAAACTTCGGGGCCTGCCCTTTCGGCGCCAGCGTCAGATCGCCGCCCATTGGAACGCCCCCTTTATAGGCGACATCAAGATAGTCGGGGCGCTCAAAAGCGCCCTCGTCATAGCCCCAGCCACCGAAGAATCGCACCATGATTCTTGAACCCGTTGTGCCATAGACTTCTCGGCGTTTCATCGCATCAAACAAAGACGCTCGGGTGTTTTCTTGTGACCAAATCGCAGCGTATCCCGATGCAACAATTTTCCAATTCTCCCATAGCACACCGGCCAAGGTGTTTTTCAGCCTTTGGGCTCCGGGCTCAGATTCCGGAAATTTGCCAAAGAAGTTGTCTTCTTCCGTTGTCGAAAAAGTATTATGTCCGTCGGTACTTGCGATCATGCCGAACTTAAACGGATTTACACCGAGTGAATCTTCGTACTGCAGTCCAAGTTTCAACGCGCTACGCGCGTACTCGTGCGCCAGCATCCAATCCTGCTTTTTTTCCGAACGACCAATGTTGTCCTCATCCCAAGTTTCGAAATCCGCAAATTCATCGTCCGGGGATAACGTAGGGTGAGCTTCACCATCCCCCTTAACCTGGCTGACCTCATACACGGGCTCCCAGCGACGACGCAACTCCGCATAGGCACGATCAATAGGCTCGCCGTCAACGGTCACAGAAGGAAACATCATCCCGTTGGAGATATTACCGTTGTGCGCAATAGCCATGACCTCACCGCCAGTCTTTTCCTCATAGGACGCAAGCGCTCGCCACAGGTCCTGCGGATCAAGGCTTTCCTGAGCAGTAAAGGGAGGCACTTGACCAACAACGTCGGCACCATCTTTATAAAGAACAACCCTGTGAAGGTTGTTACCTCTGATCATCGACGTCCATTCATAACCGATAATGGCGCTGAACTGTCCGGGATCATTAAATTCATCAGCGGTCTGGGCTACGTCCTGCCAAATCACTTTCTGAGAGGTTTTCGGAAGCGGGTAATTGTTCGCAGGGTCAGCAAGACTGGCGGTAAACGCGGTAAAAAATTTGCCCAGGTCACCATCGGCGATGTATTGACTCCACTGCCTGCCGGTGGGCGTGTCGGTAACAACGCGGTCTCTGACGTTAAATCGATAAAAACCACCGAGATATTCCGAGTGATCTGACACCACCAGGAAATCGAGTGGGCGCTTCAACTGAACACGCATTCCGTTGTGCGCCATCAATTCTTGTCCACGCGCAAACCGGTAAGCGTCCGCCGGGCTCAGATTCAGGTTCCCTAAAGAATACGCGTCCGCCGAGTTGCGGGTGTGAAGATGCGTGTCACCCCAGAAAACTTGCTTGGGGTAATCCTGATCAACCGCGGAGTAGGGCGTGTCACCAAAAGCTAGCGGTGATAAGGCCACCAGCACGAGTGTTAAGAATCGAAACATGGGGAGAGTTCCACTAAAAAGTCCGTGGATAGTACAGGTAGCGGCCTTTCGGTTACAACCTACTGACGTCTTCAAGAAATCATCGCCCACGCTTAAGCAAACACGACGTTCTCGGGTTTGCGCGGAAGCTTCGTCAATAGGCAGATCTAGCGCCCTCAGCAGCTCATCGGTAACCTGACTTCGACGAGCATACCTTTAGTATCTCTAGGTCACCCTCCTTTTGAAGAAGGACTAAACAACAAAGCAACCAAGACACGGTCGATACCCCCCATAGTATGAACACGAGGTAAACAGTTGGCATGAATTTGGACGGGATTGAACCCTAAGGGTTTGAATACCGAACAAAATCGTGGACGATCGCACAACCATCAAGCTACTCCTTCTCCTATCAGGAGCATTATGAGTAGCACTCCGACAGGCCCTATGAGTAGCACTATGACCAGAACCTACCTTGCCGCTTTCGCTCTGCTTTCAATCGGACTCATTGCCGGCGTGATGCTGACGATAAATCAAGATAGATCTCCAGCAGAATCGCCCGTTTCCAACCTGGGTAACACGCTGGAAGCGGGCAATTCCAAAAGAATAGCACCCGACGCCCGACTCGCTAGAATTCAAGAACTGGAAGCCGGCGTGGCGGCACTCGAAGCGAGGCTTGCGAGAGTCGAAAAAACACGCATCGTCCCAGGCGCAACCGGGCAAACACTTGCCAACCTGAGGAATGAATCCGATGTCGGCACAGAAGACGTTGAACCCCTACCTACCCTAGCGGCATTGGTAGCGTCGGGCATCGACCCACAAACGGCTGAGGACATCACCATCCGGCAAAGCATCATCCAGCTTGCCCGGCTCGAACTTCGAGATAATGCGATCCGCGGGGAATACATCGGCACGCAGCAGTATCGAGACGAGATGAGAGCGCTAAGAGAGCAGGAAACCCAAATTAGGGACGAAGTTGATGAAACCAGCTATGACAAGTATCTCTATCACACGGGACAGACAAATCGTGTATCCGTCGAATCTGTGATTCTGGGTTCCAACGCTGAGCTCAATGGGATCAAAACCGGTGACATGATTTTACGTTACGAAGATAAGCCGCTATACAGCTACCGGGACCTGCGCTCCGCGACAACCCTTGGGGAAAAAGACGAGCGGATTAACGTCACCGTTCAACGCGGCGATACGCGTTTAATCGTATCGCTACCCAGAGGCCCGCTTGGTGTCAGGTTAAATTTCTTACGCGTTGATCCAAAAGATTCATAACCCCAGCTCCGCGTCGTACATTTCTTTCAGGATTCGCCGCCACTGCTCATACTGCTTCTCCAACGTACCCGACAAACGGACCACCCGCCCCGACAATTCTGCGACCGTCGGGGCCGTTTCCCGGTCAAAAGATTCCGAGAGTTCCCTCAAGGCATCTTCATTCATCTTGGATTCTTTGTAGGTTTTATAAATTCTCTCCATCGCGTACCAGGAACCACGCGTTGCTCCCCGCGTGGCATCAATACCTTCAAGGCGTCGATTACCCATGGTTAGCTCATAGCTGTAATAACGCCACCAGGCATAGGTCGGCCCAAGTCTTTGCTTAAGGCTTTCGTAGTGCGCATCAACACTATCTGTGAACAAATACTCGCTCTCTCTAATTCTCTGCACGCGGGCAAACAGCGGGTCGTCTGCCGCAGGCAAACCAAGCAATGCAAGACGCCCATCGACTTCTTCGAGGTATTTCCCAAACACGTCCGGGGCTAACGCCCTCGCATAGCGCATGTTCGTTAGATCAACGATTCGCCTTACTTCTTCATCAGCGAGCGACAACCGCACCTGATAAAGATCATTGGCGATTTGATGATAGATATCTTCAAAAGGATCATGCCGGTAGTCAGGATCGACGGCATAATCCAACTCTCCCGCACGATCTTCATAGACGTCGTCGATCCAGACCCTGCCGGACGTATCTCTTGCCGTGACACGAAGGTGTAGAACTATTCCATCCGATTGAATAACTTCACCCGTCACGTTAAGTTCAGCGCCGGGGTCCACCACAGGCATGACCCTGACGGCTCCCCAGAACCCCGTTCGGTCAAGTGTGTCTTTAAGCTGAGAAGGCAAGTATCGACTCTCAACCCGCCGAACTTGCCCGACAGCACCCAGCAAAGTACTGGTTTGACTCGTCTTCGCTTTAAATTCAGTGATGGCAATATTTAGCGCAGTCTCGAACCCAACAGCAGTCTTGAACCCCACAGCAGGTGTGGACTCAACGGTATCCAATTGTGCCCCGGGCGCATCAAATGCCGTGATCAGAGCAGTGCTTTGCGGCACCGTTTCTACAAAGACAGGTTTTGTGATTGTTGAACTCGTGCAACTCGCCAAGAAACAGACGAGCAAAATCACAATCCGCACTAAGGTCCCTCGCGTCCAGGCCCTCATGATTCTCTATTACCTTTTAGCGTGCAGGTAGTCTGATTCGCGATGGTGTACTCGCAGGCAAATTGCCCTGCACCGGGCTCGAACGGCATGTACACACGGTTAAGCGTGAAGGGGTATCGAATGCCCGATATCTTCACAGTGGTGGCTACATTGATACGACTTCGATCTGCCGCAAGACTAAGCCGATGTATGACGTTAAGACCTTCTGGTAGCGCAACCTGGAATATCAATTGGTCTTCATCCCAGAAACATCCTTCCCTACCAACAGGGCTCTCTTTAATCCCCAGGGCCTGAAAGTCGCAGACCAAGGCAAAATCATCATTGCGCTCCACCACAATATGGTTAGCGGTTTGTTTCACGGTGAGCACCGTCGCCTGCGCAATGGTCTCAACCAATCGCCCTAAACCAACGATAGATTGCACATTAAGAATTTGAGG
The DNA here is from genome assembly GCA_047634795.1 of Candidatus Azotimanducaceae bacterium. Taxonomy (GTDB): domain Bacteria; phylum Pseudomonadota; class Gammaproteobacteria; order Pseudomonadales; family Azotimanducaceae; genus UBA9659. The sequence continues at coordinate 51,777 of JBLIIB010000001.1, forward strand.
ATCGATCATTCGACCCGAGTTTTTCGCTCGCTCTGCTGCTCTTTGAGCCATAGAACGTGCCTGGACATAGAGCTGCCGAGTTTTCTCTGCCGCATGATCACTCAGCTGGTAATCCATCTCCCAGGAGCCGGAAAAATCGATGCGATGCGGGTTGATTCGGGCCTCCTGTGCTTTCAGCGTAAGCGGCAACATCGACAGGATGACGAGCAGGAAGGTAGCCAAAAAAGTGGACAGGAAAAACAAACCCCCTGAGCTAGGCGCGGTTGGTCTGCTTCGATAAAAAATAAGCCTGAAGGTAGGGCCGAAGGTAGTGCCAGAACTAGCGCCAAAAATAGTGACATTCCCGCTTAGCAATCGACTCTCAATGTTGTTGGATGGGAACGGCACATTATGAAGCATCCAATCTTCCTCATACAGCCCAATGAAAACAGTATGATCAAACGTGATTTCGGAATCGTTAAGCGAAAACCTTCATTAACACTGTCAATACCAAACGAATCAACCGGCCTGATGACGAGCCGATACGGATTTAAAATGGGCTTTGATCGATTCAGCGCTTTCCCGTAAATCGACGATTTTGGGCCTGTAAAAATCGCCCTCCGTCTCCAGTTTATGAATCGCCTTTTCCGGGTAAGCGTCCAATTCCGGAACCCAGCGCTTTATGTAGACACAATCTTTGTCGAACCTCTTCTGCTGGCGCCAAGGATTGAAAACGCGAAAGTAAGGCTGCGCATCACAGCCTGTTGACGCACCCCATTGCCAATTCCCGTTATTGACCGCGGGGTCATAGTCGATGAGCTGATCAGCAAACCAAGCCTCACCTCGTCGCCAGTCGATCTGTAGGTTTTTTGTCAGAAATGACGCAACGACCATCCGAACACGGTTGTGCATAAATCCTGTCGCACTGAGCTCACGCATGCCCGCGTCAACTATAGGAAAGCCGGTTTCGCCCGCACACCACTTTTCGAAGTCAGAATCGTTCTGTCTCCAGGGAATGGCATCAAAGTGCCGTCTAAAGGCATGGCCAAAAACGTGAGGAAAATGCGTGGCTATCTGGACGTAAAAATCTCTCCAGTAGAGTTGGCGGATCAGCGGGTGATCCGCACCCAGACCTTCCTTAACGACGAGATACATTTGCCTGGCGGAGCAAGTACCAAAGCGAAGATGGGCCGACATCTGACTGGTCTGACCTGTGGCAGGCACATCTCTTTGCTCAGCATAATCCTGCAGCCGCGCAATTCTCTCAAGCCCCTTAGCCGCGCCCGCTGACCCTGCCAGCGGTGCATGACTTTCGCCAGCGAAATCCTCATCAAGCAAACTCTCAACGGGTAAATAAGGCGCGATCTCGTCAATTCCACCCAGCGGGGTTCTCTCGAGCTTCGCCCATAATCCATCGCTTAGCGCTGCGGGTTCAGCCACCGGTAATTGTGAGGCGCGTCGATAATAGGGCGTAAACACGGTGTAAGGTCCCCCGTCGCCTTTTTTGACCCACTCTGGTGGATTGAGCACCGCGTCATCAATGATATGAAAGCGGCTCTCTAACTCGGCACATGCCTTCTCAATACGCTCATCACGCCTGATGCCGAGGGGCGTATATTCTCGATTAACAAACACCCGAGTCACCGAATGTTCTTCTAAAATCGCCCGAACGACCTCGCTCGGTTCGCCTACGCGAACCAAAAGGCGACCGCCGCATCTCTCCAAATCATCTGAGAGGGCCGCGAGGGATCGGAACAAAAAAGACAAACGTTTGTCTGCTGACTGCCAGCGTTGCAAAAGCCCGGGGTCAACAATAAAAAGCGGCACAACGGCTTGGCCTGACTTGAGCGCCTCGTTTAAACCCGTGTTGTCCTGCACACGTAGATCGCGCCTGAAAATAAACAGGGATGTAGCTGTCGTCATGGAAGTATTGCCTGATCTGCGTATTGGCAGACATGCTCAGATAAGTGGTTTCGGTCCTAACCAAGGAGCCGTTGATTATTGTCTACAAGTGGGGGAAGCCCGGTCACAGAAGACCTAGTCACTGTCGACTAGCTTATCACCGCGTTCCCAACCTTGTAGTGCAATAGAGGGCCTAAAATAGAAGGCCTTCAATGGGAGGCTTGACCGCCGCGGTCCGCGCCTCCCCAATCGGCATTAATACTCTATCAATCAGAGCCTCCCTAGTTAATGTGCGCCCCAAAACCTTCCAATTCGACAACCTCCGATAGCGCTTGTTCCATAATGGCCCTTGCTTGACTGGTCATCTCAAACAGCCTTCGGTGAAGATCTGCTTCCTCCACGCTTTGGGTCATGCAATCGTTGGAATAATCCTCGAATTGATTGAG
>JBLIIB010000002.1:0-50776 GCA_047634795.1 Candidatus Azotimanducaceae bacterium
CTTCAAATGATGGTGTTGCGCAGGTTAGAAAAAATTACTTCGACCACCCGGAGTTGCATGATATTGAGTCTAGGGGGCATCGTTGCCAAGAATTAGATTTTAATGAATCCGCTAAGTACAACCTTCTAGTACGCGGTAATTTCGAGAATCACTTCACATATTTTCTACAATACAAACGTGGATTGACCAGCGATGCAGTTTTTTACTATTGGTCTGGTTTCTTCGATGACTACTGTAAGCATGAAGGGGTGAAGCATTGGTGGCTAAGATCTCAAAATAGATTCCCTGATAACTTTCGAGAATATATTAATGAGAAAGTCGCCTAACATGAAGTTGAAGCCGCTCATTTAATTCGCTCCGACGAAACACCTGCGGTCAAAATGTGAATCACATTTTGATACTCGGCGTATTCGGGGCTTAACTAGGTGTTATGTGGCCACTTTGCACCTACATCCAAGCCTTTATGAGAAAAGGATGGCGTGACATGAGAGAAACTCAAGAAGTAAAAGTAGACGTAGCAGCTTGGATATTTGTAATGATGGCGTTCCTACTGGCTGTACAAGGGGTTGTTGATGGACTTCCTATGCATGGATTGGATCCGAGTTGGCCTGATCATGCCCGATTTCACATAGCCTGGGCTACGGCGAGTAAAGTCGGTTTCTGCTTGACGGTTGGGCTCATTGCTCTTATTCCTTTTCGCAAAGCCGAACGCTGGAGTTGGTGGGCTCTATTAGTCTTTACGGTATTTGCATTTTTGTCAGCTGTTCCTTCAGCAATCTGGCAAGGCAGCGGCCCAAGAGAAGGCTTTGAAATTCCGATCGCCATTTCTTTCCTTGCCCTTTTTGTCGGGTTGGCACTAAGTTTTCGAGTCGGATTCCCGAAAACGACGGCTACATAACATGCAGTTGAAGCCAGTTGCTACTACCTTCTTTTTTCGGACAAACCACTTCGTGGTTTGCCGCTTAACTGGGTGTTCAGGCTGTAGAAAAACCCCCTGACTTTTTTCCGGTGGCGCGCACAGCGCAATAGACATTATTTTTGGAGGCTACGACGCAAATCAACCTGCTACAGGCTTTATCTCAGCACAAAGAAAAACGCGATTTTTGGAGGATTTCAAAGATCGGGGTTTTTCTACAGCCTCGTTGTGTGCCAATCTAGTTTCTTGACGATTACTCAAAAAAGCTGTTCCTCGAAAAACGCCGCGTCGCAATCTTTCTAAATTCTCGCACTGCCAAGCAGTCGCTAACAACGTCTTCGAAACTACTGTTCGTGTCCGGCCAATGGCATTGCGCGAAGCCGTTGGTTCAAGCGTCATTGTAGCCAAATCGAATTCTTTTAACTAAACCTGTCCGTTTTTCTGGTCTCGCAGCACTTCATAGATTAAATCTGGGTTTATCGACCCACGAACTGGCTATAACGTTTTTGATCAATGGGTAATCAAACAACAGGCGGAAAGTAGATGGCATCTAACCAGCAATTGAACTCGTTCGCTGCGCGCACTCCTCCTAAGCACCTCCCGTCAAATTGTGATTCACAATTTGTCGCTCGGCGTCTTCAAGCCTTAACTGGGTGTTATGTTCCTAATGCACACCCCCCTATCGCACGCTAAAAAAAAGGAATTTACGATGAACAAAGGAATATTTCTAATTGTATTGATTTACTTTTTATCAGGTTGTGTCTCGAACCAAGCCGTTCGAACTGTTCAGGCTGGCGATGAGGACAAATCGTGCACCGCGATAAAGTCTGAGTTGGTGCAACTGGGGGTGAAGTTTGAAGATGTGAAAGATGATTCAGGAATAACAGGCAAAAACGTAGGGTTAGCATTAGTCTTTTGGCCTGGAATTATTGTAAATGAGGTGAGATCTAACAAGAACCAAGACTCGATCGACGCGAGAATCACCCACCTCAGCGCCATTTACAACAGGAAATGCCTTGACGATAAAGCTAATAGTAATGGTAGCAGTCCGCTAGGTGACCGATTGCGCGAACTAAAAGAATTGCACGAGCAAGGGCTGATTAGCGATGACGAATATGAAATGGCTCGTCAACGAACACTTGATGAACTCTAGCGAGCAGGCACATAACATGCCGTTGAAGTCACCCGTCACTACTCTCCTCCTTCGGACCAAGCAACCAGTCACTTCGATTGCATACGCAACCCAAGCGCCAGAACGTCTTCGCCGCTTAACTGGGTGTTAGGTCGGCAATTGATCGCCTTGAGAGATTTATTTTGTACGTATAAATTTAAACAACAACAAGGTGGGGGCGTTAAAGTAAGTAATAGTATAGAAAAAGCAATGCAGTTTTTTGAAGCGTGTGAAACTGGAAAAGGCCAAGAAGAATGTAAGGTTCTTTGTAATTAAGAAGCTGTTTTTTCAGCACAAACAGGTGCATTAGCAGGAATTTATACCCTAGAAGGTTATACCGAATGGATGAAAAATCTTCTCACTCCTATTCCCGATGGCCATTATGAATTAAAAAGTTTTTCAGAAGATCAAGAGCATCAATGTGTAACAGCTTTTGCGGTCTTCCATAGAACACAAACAGGACCTGGTGGTCCAGTTGATCCGACGGGGAAAACCATAGCAGCTGATTATGTCTACGCAATGCAATTTGAAGGAGCTTTAATTAAGCATATGACGAAAATATGGAACGATAGTATTAGCTTAGAACCGCAAGGATGGGCGTAATTTCGATTTTACACCTAACAAATCAAAGCACGCGGACTTGGCGAAGCTGTCATCTTTTTTGTCCCAAAAAATCCGCCAACTTCACCAATCCGGTGTTTGAGACGTTATGCGCGCCACTAAGAGCTCTTGTTAGCGTAGGCGCCATCATTGGCCAATCGAGAACAACAAGCATGGGCGATGTCTGCAATTTTTGTCCGTGATCTCTATCAAACACTGGCAGCCGAATTGTTGAATAGGCATTTTAAGTTTACCGTGAAGCACGTGCGTTGCAGCACTAGCTAGCTTGAGCAGACCCCGCTCTAGACTTCATGGTGAGGCGTATTCAGCCAAGCCGCATCTTCTGGATAACGGCCTCTTTAAACTCGATGGAGTACCTCGATATTTTTTAATCTCTCTTTGCGCCCTATTAATATTTTAGGAATCAAAGAGAGGCGACAGATAGCCTGACACATAGGGACTAGTGGCCTCTGGTTGTAGGGAGGTTCAGCAACACCATAATAACGCTGAACAATTTTTCTTTGTTTTATAGGGTATTGCCACTCCTGAAGTAGATGGTGTTTCTCACCAACTAACGCAGCATCAAGGCTTACATGTCGCTGCCGGAACGAGGCATCAACTCCGGAATGATCATAAAGAGAACCTGTCATTTATTGTCGCATTGACCCATCCTAGTCATGGTGATCGCGTTGAGTTATAACAAGTCGCTCAAATACGGTCCGGCCGTAAAAATCACGGTCTTCACGGGGCAGCCTACACTGCGTTTGGGCTGCCCCTAAAAAAGCGATAGGTGCCTGCTCGCATGACAATTAAAGAAGTAGTCAGACAACTACCTAAAATATTTATTACCAGTTATGCGTGGGGGATAGGTTTGACCATGGTTGGGCTCTTAATAACCGCAATCACTTTAGGTCTTGATACGACGGAACACCTGTTCGATAACTACCTGGTAAGCACAGTGTTATCGATAACGGCAGTATCTTTTTGTTACCACCTAATCAAAAAACTGATGGAATCGGACTAACCCGTTTATCGGCAAAAAATGCGGAAACACGCCTAACGTGAAGTTGTAAAGCTTCGCCAGCCCCAGGATGGCCTGCCTCGACTGAACAAGTTGCGCTTTAGCTATTGCTGAAACACCGTGTTGAATTGACGTTACGTCAGAGATAATAAAGTCAGCCGTTTCAGTCCGTTAAGCTGTCATCAAAATCGAGAGTGATGTCAGCATGGTCCAGCGCATTATTTCAGCAATGTGACTTATCATTGCCGTTATCCAGTTGCTACCGATCATAGGTGTTTTGGGAAGTGATCGCCTGGCAACGCTGTACGGGATTTATGTTGCTGACCATAATTTGGCCATCTTGATGCGACATCGAGCCGTGCTATTTGGCATTCTTGGTGGGCTGACTGTCTACGCCACATTCCAGCCCAGCATACAACCGTTAGCGTTTGTGGTTACCTTCGTCAGCGTTATTTCGTTCCTTTACTTTGCTCTCGAGGTGGGTGAATTCAACGCTGCGACCCGCAATGTGGTTATCGCAGATGTCATTGCGCTGGTGGTTGCTGTAGCGCTTTACCTTGTTAAGCCATCAGCGTAATGCCTAAACGCCCGGTTAGGGTCGAGTCGCACGAGAATCAAAAATTAGCTATTCGGCGATGCGTTTTGCGTTTGCTTCGCGAGCTAGTTTCGTCATCATGTGTCTGTCTCATCTACGCCGAGCTATTATTCTTCACTGGCTTGCCGGATGAGTCGTCAATTCACGGTAAAGTGTGATGCATCGAGGTGGCAGTTGACCAGCAACAGCCGCGGTCGAGTTAGTGCACGCTCAGCGAGTTTTCCCCGACTAAACTGGTGTGGCACTCAGTCAGATCGGTAACAGAAGCACGTTAATGAAGCATTTTGTCATCATGCGGTTACGGTCAAAATGACAGATGCTTAAAAACTACCCAAAACGAGTGTATGCCTATGTCACGGGTCCTAAAGGCATACTCATTCTGGAGCACCCCGAGCACCCCGAGCACCCCGAGCACCCCGAGCACCCCGAGCACCCAGAAGCAGGGCTTCAGGTCACGCGCGGTTCGGTTCAAGAGCAAGAGCAACCTGGTGTCGCTGTGTTACGAGAGGTGACAGAAAAAACGGGGCTATAAGGTATTGAAATAGTCAGGCTTCTTGGTCAATGTGAATTTAATATGACGCAGTTTGATCAGGACGAGACCCAGTTAGCCTGGTTTTATCACCTAGGTTGTACGCAGGAAATGCCGGATAGTTGGTACTTCCATGAGGCGTGTAGCGTTGTTCAACCCATTCCCTTTAAATTGTACCGGTGGCCGCTACCCTGCGAAGCAGATGACCTTATTTCGACTCAAGGTTTTATGCTGCCGGCGCTTTACGACACCCTGCCGGGAGCAACTTAGCGTGGATTCTTCGTGCGAGGTCATCGCGGGGTGCTTGTGCCTTTGCTAGCCACTCGGTGTTGAGGCAACCGTAAAATCGCCCATTTGGTCGGCGATGGACATGGGTGTACGATCGACAGCACCTGATCTGACGCACTTGGGAACCTATGAAATGATCGAATTGCGAGATGTTACTCCCGATAATCACCTTGATATACGTTCGCTGGCGGTTCACCCCACTCAACAACAGTTCGTGGCTACCGTTGATAAAACATTGGCTGATGCCTTTGTTTGGAAGGAGGCGTTAGTCAAAGCAGGATACGTTGACGGCGAAGCCTTTGGGTTGGTGATGATCTTTCCCTATGAAGAAGAAGGCGCCTCGATGATCAATATTGTTCGCATAATGGTAGCCGCGAAACATCAGGGGAAGGGCTTGGGGCGGGCGCTACTCAACGAGACGTTACATTGGATAGATGCTCTGGCGGCACAGCGAGTTCGAATATCGACATTCAGTGACAATGTTGTCGCCCTGTCTTTATACAAAAATATTGGATTTGTTGAGATTGGCATTGAGGACGGTGAAGTCGCGCTTTATTTGAACCGCCCCTGAATTGTCGAGTGAGAAAACCGATGACTCGATTGCATGAAGAAACTTCAGGCTGGCTCGACTCAGGGTTTGATCGACGCTTGGCTCGTGCTCTATCAGTGAATGATCTGGTTTGAGTCGGCGCAGGCTAGTTGGATATCTGCGGGACGGAGGCATTACGAGAGTAGAGCTCATGCCGAGATGCCTTTGTGAAAGATGATCATTTTTTCGTTGAACCCGCATTCAGTTATGAGGCCACGCGAGATGCGTTGTTTTTTACCATTCACCTTGAAAAGTTGGTTGTGGCGGTTGCTGGCAAACAGGCGCTAAAGCGAATGGGAAAATTGGCGGTCAATGATGTCGTCGAAAAACAAATGCTACAGGCTAAAGTCGCGGATAACGACGAGCGCTGAAAAAAAATTTCGCAAATATTTGGAACACGGGCACGGACGTTGAATAGAGCGGATCTATTAGTGACGACCTTTTAAGTCAGTCTTTCAAGAGCGCGGTCGATTGGTGGTATTACGTGGTGCTGGTCCTGGTGCCATTCATCCTGTCGTCACAAATCCCATCTATTTCGGACCGTGAGGAATTGCGCTGGCTGATAATCGTGGGCTTTTTTTGCGACAGGAACGCCCATCTGGCTTTTGGTTTCAGCCCGACACATTGTGACTGCCGAGATATTGATCGTGAAGTCGGGTCCCTTTCGATGGCGAATTCCCATAGCTGAAATACACAGTATTGAGGTATCCCGGTCGGTGTTGTCATCGCCGGCTCTGTCGTTAGACAGACTTCTTATCGACTATGGTGCTGGAAAGTTCGTGCTGGTGTAGCCGGCGGAGCAAAAGGCATTTATTGAGGCGATGGCTGCAGATCGCGAGACCTGGCGATTAAGCGGGACCGAACATATAGATGGGTAAGGTCATATTGCACAATGGGCCTTCCGGTGCGCATCCTCGACAATGTCCATGTGCCGTTAGTTGGTATTCACTGTCAATCAGGTATTCTGACAAAATTACATCAGGATCCGGTGATCGCCTAGTGGGTCTCGCGGTCAAGCAACGGTAGGCTGTACACTTTTACCGCGAGTTGTATGATCTGGTTTGAATGGCTCGCGAGAGGCATCGGTGGTCAGGCGCCTCGTGTGCTTGAACGATTAAACGGCATTCACCCGCTTTCCGAATTGGTATTGTCCATTGAGCCCGGCGCTCTTCGACGTTTTGAGAGCGATAATGACCGGCATTAGCGACCGATTCACTTATTGGGATTTCGCCCCCTGTGCTGACCGCTAGACACCAGACGCGACACAGTATCCCCTACGAACAGAAATATATTAGGAGTATCAATGGCTTATCAATGTGAGGAATGCGGCTACGAAGTTACGCGCCGAAACAGTCTTTGTGAAGATTGGGATGACGAGGATCGTTCGTTTGGTTGTCCCAAATGCGGAACGTTTTATCGCCGCGTAGGGAAGTCGCTGAAGTCAGGAAACATCGGGGGGTTCTTAGCCGCTGGTGTTGGAACCCCTGCGGGCATTCTATTTGGCTATGGGCTTCAGACGGATGACAAATTGGTGCTGCTACTAAGCAGTGTGGTTCTGTTGTCATTGCTGGGCTTGCTTGTCCTGACCTCGAGTAAACTAGGCGTGAGCTATCAGCCGTCGGGGTATCGGGCAGAAGTTGATAGCAAGATTATAGAATGAACAAATATCTGGGTTGGGTCGCACCGCTGTTTTGGTCGTTGGTTGTAGTTCGCAACTGGGAATAAAAGAGTCGGAGACGCAGATTTTGTTGTCCGACGTGCCACCACAGGTGCTTGCTGCAGCGAGAACTGCTTTGCCGGGTATAGAGCTATCAAGCCCAGAACTCGAGGAAGAAAACGGCGACCTTGTCTTTGAACTTGGTGGGATTCTTGACGGAAAAGAATACGAAATCGAAATTTCTCCAGACGGCCAAGTCTTGGACGTCGAGGAAGAATAGCGATTTTTGGGATACGTTCTGATACCAAGTTGTCAAGCGTACCGTACCTAAAAATGAGAGTGCTGACAAATCAAGAACGTCAAAGGAAGCCGTCTTCTGGTTTAGAACTCGCACCCATGTTGTGTTGCGGCTAGCGATCCCTACGAGATTGATCTATTTTGCGTTCGGATGCGGCAGAACACTCGTTCAATGGAAGAATCACGGAAACTGATATTGGCTCGCGCTCTTTTTGGTTTATTGTTTTGAACGTAAAGCCTACATACATACTCACGGCCTGGCTGCGTATCTTGACGGGCAGGCTGCTATCAAAAATGTCACGGACATGTCTGCCAATGATCGAATTCGGCAAGGTTGTTCTCTGATGACAACAACCGTATTCGTGCACTTTGTTTGCTCATTTTCTTCGGATCAACCGCCTTCTTTCTGGTGCTGGTCGCTCCTTCATTAATCGAAAACCCGGATATGATCGGTGCCTTTTCTGCAGAGTTTGTGAACTCTAATGCCGGCGCTATTCCACTGATGTCTTTTTTTGTTGTGCGACGCTCAATGTTTGGGTCATTTATGACGCAAAAGCCCATGCCATTAGACATGGTTGGGTTTGTCCGCTGATCGGTGTTGTTCCGGGTGTTGCCGTATATCTGGTGCTCAGGAGTAGGCAGATACGTGAATCGATCTCCCAATTACCTGTTCCTGGGTTCTTCATTCCTCTTCATGCTTCTTCGCCCCTAATGGCCGACGGGGCTGGATCGACAGTAGGCTCATCTTTGGCCGTGCTGAACCTCCGGTCTCGCTCTGACCTGCCAGCGTCCGGAGACTGTTCAATCGGAGCGTTTAGCAGGATCGTGTATGATCTAGGTAATGAAAAATCTACTCAAAATATTGTCGTCTGCGGAACCGCCGATGAGTTCAGAGCGGCCTGACCGGCTCCGGGCACCGGTAAGAATCATGTTGATGACGGTTGCATTGCCTTTCACTTTCATGGCGGCTTTCCCGTTGTTTTCCAGATATCTCGGCGACGATGTCCCGCTGTTTGATCCGTTCGGTATTTTCTATTCCGGGGTTGCCATTTTCGCCTGGTACCTTGTGCTCACAGGGCGTACGCCGGGGTTCATTGTTCGTGATGCAAAAAACAATCCGGGGGATTTTAGGCCCGATGATGAGCGGCTGGAATGAAGTTACTGGACCGGTTTGAGGATGTTATCGAAGCCGAAGAGGTCGCTCGCCAGCTAGAGGCGTTAGGAATACCGGCCTATGTGTCAGCGACCAATTCCCACTTGTTCGGGCGTATCCAGAGCGGGGCGTTAAAAGTTGCTGTATGGATTGTACTAAACCATCAATTCGAAGATGCAAAAGCGTATCTAGAGGACGATTCTCATCTCGTGACCACGGGATTAAGTGTGCAAGAGATGGCAGAAATACAGGAGCAAACCAGCGACTATGCCTTTCGGTTCTTCAACCGGGCTCTGCTGATCGGGGTGCTCATTATTCTAGCGTTTGTGGCAGTGGCTGGCTGGTACGGGGTTAAACAGGGGCACTAAATTTTATCATGCCGGGTTTCTTGTTACTTTGATTGCCCGAATTGTCATGTTTGATGGAGTCTGTAATCTTTGCTGTGGCGCGGTGAATTTCATTATCCGCCGCGACCCTCATCAGAAGTTCAAATTTGTTTCGCTACAAAGCGATCGCGCGCAGCAACTCATCGCTGAATTTGAGATTCCTATGGCAGGGATGGATAGTTTTGTTTTGCTTGAGGGTGATACCTATTACCTTCGTTCCGAGGCCGCGCTGTTAGTTGCGTCGAAACTTGGCTGGCCCTGCTCAATGTTCAGATTTTTTGCTGTGATACCGGTGGGGGTACGTGACGGTATCTATTCCCTAATCGGGCGCTACCGCTATCGAATGTTTGGGCGACGGGCCACGTGCATGTTGCCCACAGCCGACGTTGCTTACAGGTTTCTGGATGAATTATGACCGGAATACTTTTTGACTTGGATGAGACATTGATTGATCGCACCAGTGCGGTTAACCAATTTTGCGAGTCGCTCTGGCGGGTCCAGAACATTGAGCGCCAAATGACGCTTGAAGCCTTTAAGGTCCGGGTCATCGATCTCGATCGGGTGGGATACACGCCAAGAAGCAATTTCTTTGAGCAGATGTGGGTTGAATTTGGACACCACTTTTCGTCGAGACAGGACATCGAATCTGCTTTCTATCAAAGTGTCTGGGAAACGCCCACCTTGTTTGACGGGGTGCTTGAAAGCCTTTCAGTGTTGCGGGCTAATCACGTTCCTATGGGCCTAGTTACCAACGGCAGTGTTAAGGCGCAGTCAGAGAAGATAAAACACAGCGGCATTGGGCCTTTTTTCGATGTGGTTGTCGTGTCGGAAGCCATAGGTTTGAAAAAACCTCATCCAAGATTGTTTCAAGAAGGGCTCTCGAACCTTGGTGTCGATGCGGACGATTGCTGGTTTGTCGGTGATCACCCTTTGAATGACATCTGGGGGAGCAAACAATTGGGTATGAAGACCGCGTGGGTGCATCATAATCGCCCGTGGAGTGCGGATGTCGAGCCTTGCTTTGACATTCAGGCTGAAGGCTTGAACGACGTGATGTCTATGGTCATTCCTCTAGTGTTGTCGTCGCGATAGAACGCACAGCGGCTCGATGCAACCCAATTTAGGGGCAGGTAGTAATGAAAAATATTGTGAACGTTGATACCGATTGAGAGGAAGTCACCAATCTTCGCGGTGAAACATTAAAAACCCGGGATCTATCGGGTGAGAATCTTGGCGTGTGAATAGAAGAATTGCCGCCCGGTGGCACTTCGAGTGAGCATCATTATCACACAGCAGAAAATGAGCAATTCATGGCGCTTTCTGTGTCGGCGATGTTAATCCGGGATGATAATGTTGTTCACCATATAGAGAACAATACTTATAGCCCTTTCAGGTTTCTTGTGTTCCGTCAAAGAAATGCCAACGATGTGGTTGTGTATCCGAAGCATCCGGTCATGATGATTAAATCGCGGGCCGATGCAAGGGGTGGATACCAGCAAGTGACTTGTCGGCCGATCAAAAATTAAAGTGAGTGAGAGTTAATGTTAATGCAAAGTGTGTTCAATCCGGTTGAGAAAAGATTTCCTGCAGGGCATCCCCAACAGTCTTTCATTATTGAACTGGAGGCATTTTGTGATCAGAGTACTTAAGTATCTTAGTTGGGGGATTATTATTCTGGTGTTATTGCTGTCTGCTTTTGTTGCGGCGTCTTTTTATTTGGGTAGTGAGTCTGCGGGTGTGAAATCTGATGCGGCGCCTGAGATTGTTGCACCGACTGGGTCGCGCGCCGCTTTGTCCGGCGACTCTACGCCCAAGGTCAGTACGCCCGAGGTCAGTACGCCGGATATCTCCACGCCGGACGTCGCCACGCCGGACGTCGCCACGCCGGACGTCGCCACGCCGGAAGTTCACACTGAACTCAAGTGAAGCTGACGGGTTCGGGGTGAGCTAACCAGATTTTGCTGAGGGGAATTAAAGATAGAACGCACTTAACTATCGATTCCGGGGGCTGGCATGAACAAGACGACAACGAATACGCTCTTATTGCACGACAGCGGTTTGCTCAATGAAGGAGCGTCGAATAAAGACCTGACGACTGAAGCGGTATTGACCCGTTCGACCTTGATGGGGGTGCTATGCGGCATGTTAATTGGCGTTGTTTCCGTTGCTTTCACGGCTGCGGCAGATCTCGTGCTGCTGGCCGTGACGTTTGGTGGGTTGATAGGCGGATCATGGGGCATCGGTCACGCAGAGGAACGTCTTGCGAAACGTGATCCCGGCTTATCATCTATTAACTAGTCTGCAGCCGAATTGCTTATCCTTCCTTTCTAACGTTCGGTGCCTTATTCAATCTTTTGCGGGGCGTTCGTTAAGAGGCTACTCTTTCTCAGATATGCTGGCGCTGTTATTGGCAATACTGAAAGAGATCGCCAGGATGAAGGCGCTCCTTTCGGCAGCGACAACACTTATTTATGAATCCTGCGCCGATCAAACCTGAGATCACAATCCGCGACGTTGGTAAACTCGATGTGCGCGTCGGGACTATATTGCTGCCGATGAGATTCCTGATTCCAAAAAGCTCATGTTGCTAGGTGTGGACTTTGGTGATCATCGTCGGCGTATTGTGGCTGGCATCAAAAAAGAGCGAGAGAATCCGAACGTAATAGTAGAACTACAGGCGCTTTTTGTTCCCAATATGGCGCCACAGAAACCGGCGGGTGTCACCTTGACGGAACGATGTTTGATATTGGCTATGCCGATAAAATCGATCCCGTACTCGCTGCGGCAGAAAAGCCGGTGCCGAACGATTCAAGGGGTGGCTCAGGAATCGTCATGAAGGTGCTTGGCATCTCGGGAAGCGTTGAGAACTCAGTCTAGTAATACACGTCTGCTTCAAGCGGGTGAACTGTGTGCCCCGGAAGGAACCTCGTTTCAAATTGCGGGATGCCTGGGGGACTTACCTCATTTCAATCCCGATTTGGACGTGATGGGACAGGAGCTTTTGTCGCCTTGGATCGATCGTTTTCGACGCAGTGGTGGTTTGATTTGATCCTCTCCAGAGTAAGTGAGAGGCTATGCCAAGACGTTAAAAACCCTTGACTGGCTCCTGCAAACTGATGCTCACATTGATAAACCCTTCATGTTGTTGGGCGCGAGTGACCGCTCAGCCATAGCGCGCGATTCCTTAACCACAGTGTAGATCATGATGTCTGTACTCTATGTAGAAGAGGCTTCCTTCACCGTACCGCCGCTGAGTAACGATAATACGCCCAATGAGATTCTGGCAGGTGCGGGGGATTAATGATCTGCTCGGCGGTTCGCTCGATACGTTGGCTACTTCAATGTTGTTCCCTCGAGGCCTAGTGAAAAGTGGCGATAGACAGGCGCCGAGTGAAACGGTTCGTGTGAAGAGTAGGTGACGAGTAAACGCGCGTAGAAAGCTGCTTACAACTTTGATGAGACGAGCGCTAAAGCGGTTTGGTTTGATGTGTTGCTCGAATCGGAACTACTGGAATAGAGGAATAATTCAGCGGACCTTCTGAAGTATTGTCTGAAACGTTGTCTGGACTGTTGTGCTCAAAAACTAACTGAACCGAGTCGCGTTACCTCATTTGCGCGGGTTACCGAACTCGCCCTGCACAATTGGTCAAACCGCAGCGTCATCAGAGACGAAATATCTGATTGGATATACCGCGATTGGAACCCGAGATTTGAATCGAGCCGGGGCGTTCTATGAAGCACCTTTTTCAGGAATAGGCGCCCGTCGGCGGATCACCGATGAGTGAATGGTGGGCTGGGGAAGGTCAGGTAAAGACACGATGTTTTGGTCATACTGCCCTATGATGAAAATGAAGCGACGGTCGGCAATGGGGTAATGGGGTAATGGTGGCAATTGACGTGGAAACACCGGGGAATGTCGAGCAGGTTTAAGCCTAAGCGATCAGCCTCGGCGCGACCGACGAAGGTCATCTACATGATCGCGGTTCTTCCATGGGGTTTTATGGCGGTTACTTCCGTGACCTAAATGGTAACAAGCTCGAGGCAAATTGCCTGGGTTATCAACCAGGGCCATGAATCCGAGCTATGGGTCAGACTTGTGGGCCAGAACTATTATTGAGAGCCATGTACGAGAGCCATTTACGAGAGCCATGCATGACAACGATGAACGAAAACCGTAACCGAAAATCATGAACGATAAATACTGAAGAAGATTACTGTGGAAGAGATTTCTGATGTCCAGAGCGATGGCTAAAACGAGGCTAGCAGTTGAGGGGTTTGATGAATTGCTCTATCTTCAGAATTTTGCTCAATGCGAGTTTATGGGTGTCCTGTTCGAAACGATGCATTCGCTGGGCGATACGAACAATACTCGTCGTGCTCTGTATGAATTCAACAAAACCTGCACTAGTGGGATTCCTTGACGCGGTGAATTTTTAGCCTACGAGGCATTTTGTGAACAGCGGCTCAAAGACCGTTACGGTCCCAGAGGTGTTGTTCTTGCTATGCTCGGAAACGAATGGATTGGCATGACGGCGATCTCTGATTGGCCAGAACGGGGCTTTACCTTCAATGAAATGATGGGGGTGTTGCCGGCTCATCGAAGGCAAGGCATTGCTTTGTTTTGACGCTAAAAGTGCTTGGCGTCCTGTATGCGCGAAAGCTCGGCACCCAGATGCTGTATAGCCAGATTGATGCTGAAGACGCCGGTGCGATCGTGTTGAATCGACGTTTGGGATACGTGTATACCGACTGGCACAAATTTCATAATATTCAGCACTAATTGTGTTGTCTGAATGATTAAGCAGTGTGTGAAAAAACAAGACACCATTCGGCAACAGATTGTTGCGGACGTCGCGGCGATTTAGTCTCTTGATGAAAGGGAGCAGGGAGCAGGGAGCAGGGAGCAGGGAACGATCTCCGAAGTCGCCAGGCGGGTTGAATCAGGCGTCGAGATATTTCGGAGTCCCAAGTCTGAGGTGCGGAAACAGCACCTTGTGTCCTATTCACTTCTGACCGACGGTGAGCATCCGCGAGGTGCGGCGGCCCCTGAGCTTAAAGAAGCGCTTGGATTTGATCTATCTGACTCATGGTCTGCGCCGATTTTTATAACCAGAACAAAGACTCAGGCTGTTGGTGAGGCTCCCGCCGGTGTTTCACTTTGGTCAGTGTTTGCAGGAAGCCGAGCCATGCCGAAATCTTTCGAGGGCTCTGAATTTGCCGAAGCAAGATGGTTCCATCGGCGTGATATTCCATTGGACCGGTCAAGTCCCAAGATGAGTCGTTTCTTGCAGAAGATGCCCTGAACCGTTAGGTGAATTAAAAGACCGGATAGGTAACATCAGAGATCCGTTAGGTGATTTACCCCGCGCCCTATAGCCTGCTCCAAAACTGCCCTCCTTTAGGGATGTCTCATCATCAGGGGGCCTTGAACCCTATGATGGTTCGGTTATTGTGGCGGCTGCGACTATCTCCATGCGCTAACCCGACTTGTCAGCACAGTGACAACAGCAGTCACTAACGGTAATTGATATGAAAGCTTACCTGATCATTGATTTTCTCATCCGCGATTTGGGTGGGTTGATGTCCTGTGTAAACCGTATTGCCGCGCTAATAAAAAGGCATGGCGGACAGTATCTTGTTGAAGGCGTTGTCCCTAAAGTGGTAGAGCGTAAGGTTGATGAAGGTCAACGTTCAGTCCTGCTGGGGTTTTCGTCAATTGAATTGGCTGAGTCGTTTTTGTGTGAACACGCATCATTATATCTACACACGCTGTGGGCCGGTACAACCCAAAACCGGATTTCGTTGGTACAAGGCAAGGCTCCATGATGTTGATGTTTTTTGGAACACTATTAGCATTGAGATTTTGCGATCAATGAAAGAATCCGATTTGTATCTTCCGATCAAGTCGTTTCTTGAGTCGCAACACTTTGAGGTCAAGGGTGAAATCGGGGACTGCGATGTCATGGCAATCCGGGAACAGGAAGATCCCGTTGTGGTTGAGCTGAAGCTGACGCTTAACCTAGATGTGGTACTGCAGGCGTCTCAAAGGCTCGAGATCACTCCGTTGGTATACGTTGGCGTTCCAGTCGGGAACAAGATATTGAAGCGGCGACGCAAGTCTCTGCTTAAGATGTTTCGATTGCTCGGTGTTGGGCTCATTGTCATAGATCCCGCCATCGATGTGGGCAATGTGGATGTGTTGCTTGATCCGGTGCCTTATAAACCCAGAACCAACAAGAAGAAACGCAAGCGGCTACTGGGTGAGTTTATGCAGCGGGTGGGTGATCCGAATCCGGGCGGTAGCGATAAGCGACAAGGGCTGATGACGGCTTATCGTCAGAGATCGCTTGCGGTTGCAAATTTTCTGAAAGATCACGGCGCAACGAAGGCATCCATTCTCGCAAAGACCCTTAACGAACCTAAAGCACGAGACATCATGTATAGCGATTATTATGGGTGGTTTGAGCGGGAGGGAAAGGGTGTCTACAAAATAAGTCTCAAAGGTCTGGAAGAAATTTCGCTGTGGAAAACCAGTTAGTGGTTTGGTGAACCCGACAATCGAGCGAGAATAGCCACATGATCTTGAAAAACCGCGCGGTGATAGGCCCTTGACCAAAATAGGGCCGCGACTAGGTCTCAGGATTGAAGTAGGCATCTTGAAGGATAGATTTATGGATAGAGAGTTACTGATACGTCTTGCGCAAAGCAAACGGTACTTAAGAGAGCTCCCCGGTGGAGATGCGGGCAGCGTCGCGGCAGCCTTGATCACTAAAAGTGGAAATGTATATTGCGGCGTTTGTATTGATATTGGCAGTGGCATTGGATTCTGCGCCGAACACTCGGCGGTAGGCGCGATGATTACGGCGGGGGAAACGGCCATTGCCGGAGTGGTCGCGGTCTGGCGAGAAGGGAAAATTTTACCCCCGTGCGGTCGATGTCGAGAGTTGATGAATCAAATTGATGATTCTAACCTGGATAATACTGAGGTCATTTTAGGGCCTAACCATACCGTTAAGCTTCGGGAACTTCTGCCGATGCCTTATCAGGAATTCAAAGATGTTGATTCATCTGACTGCGCCTGATCAAGATGGTAATCACTTTTCTGGAAGATGATCTGCGAGGCCGCGAGATCAATCAACTGCTGCAATCCCACCTGCCGGATAGGCACAAAACCTCGCCGGCAGAGAGCGTTCCTGCGCTGGATCTGGCACCGCTACAGGCGCCTGGCATCACTTTCTGGAGCCGTATGGCAACAATGTCATCTGATGGCATGTCGTACGCTACGGGAGATCAACGCGGAAGGCGCCGAGGTTAAGTCGATGCGGGTGCCTTTCAGCTGCCGAGGTAGCGGTGTGGGTGCGAGTGTGTTGACGCGTATTGTGGCTGTGGCGGAAGCTCGTGTGCAACAAACCGTTTCGGCTTGAGTCAGGATCGACGGAATATTTTGTGCCGGCCAGAAACTTGTAGACCAAGCACGGGTATAGCGTATGCGAAGCGTTTGGAGACTATGCGTCAGATGTGGGCAGCGTGTTTATGTGTCGCGTGATATCGCTATATTGATGAGTCTTGCGGAAATGCCCCGGATGCGTCGCCGCACCCGGATCAAGGCTTTCCAGTGTTCTGTTGATCACTGCGGCATGGCATAAAGGTTTTCGTAGTAAGCCGTGTCTTCAGTAGTGGCATCAAAATCGCTGAACTCACCAAAGGATTCAGTCGCATAGCAACTGGGCCGCAGTGCATCAGTTATTTCATCGTTCATGAATTCGCCTGTTTCAATTTCCATGTCGCTATCCTCGTCTTCGTTTTGGGTTGCGCTTTTGCGCGTTGTGTTGTTGTTGCACTGAAAATAATGCAATGAGGATGCCAGTTTCTAAAAAAAGCTCTGAAAGCGGCGGAAAACGTGGATTTCCTGATCTGCCAGGGATGTGGGTACATCGATTTTCGGCTGACAAGTTCTCTTAATTGGTGCGGGGCTGAACGGGATGTTCAAAGTTGGGGCTCGTTTCTAGCATGATATGCTCAGCAGGTTGTTACGCTGTTTATTGGAACAGTTGACCACGCTTAACGACGGACCTGCGACTTTGAGACCCTGTTTGAAATTCCCATCCTGTTTTTTTGTTTGCTTTA
Source organism: Candidatus Azotimanducaceae bacterium (assembly GCA_047634795.1). Taxonomy (GTDB): domain Bacteria; phylum Pseudomonadota; class Gammaproteobacteria; order Pseudomonadales; family Azotimanducaceae; genus UBA9659. The sequence continues at coordinate 17,330 of JBLIIB010000002.1, forward strand.
ACCCTTTCGTGACGGTGACTGTGGATTGCCTTTATTCAGGCGGATGATGGCTGGGGCCCTGACGGGGGCGTGTATAGCTTTACTCACTGCACGCCTAATCATGGCATGATGTGCCGCGGTGTTTATCTGGCAGGTTCGGCGACCGTGTTTCTTATGATGGGAAGGTTGCTGACGAATGAGATATTGTGGAGCCTGCCGTTTGGACTAAAAGCCTAATGTGCCAGAAGTTGAATAGGTCAAAGGTTGTTCAGGCAGAAAGTCGTACAGTCCAAAAATAGAACGTTGATCAAATCAGCGCGAGGATACTTCAGTGTATAAAGTGTGTTTTCTATTAAGTCCGGGTGAAGACCCCTTCCAATATCGAGGCGAAGAAGCTGCCGTACACGTTCATGAGTGCCTTAACGAGGTAAAGGGATATGTGCAAACGCGGGCGTTGCCCAGTAAAGACCAGCCAGCTTTTTCGGGTGTAGCCGAGCTTTGGTTTGAACATCCAGAGGCTGCTATAACCGCCTGCCGTGATGGCATCGAACCCATGCTGGAAGCAGGCGCGAGTGTTCAATCAAGGTTTGCCGGTCTTGAGCGCGTGGTGCTGCGGACGGCAGACTATGGCGCGCACGCCAGGGTCAAGGGAGTCTATCCCTTCTGCAAACGCCCAGGTTTTACTTTGGATCAGTTCAGGCAACACTGGTGGCATAACCACGGTCCTATTGCTGCACTAACGGAAGAGGCCTTGAGTTATTATCAGATTCACCCTGTCGCTGCCATAAATGAATCTCTGACGATGGACTATGATGGCATCACCGAAATTTCCTGGCCTGATTCTGCCGCCGCCGGCAGGGCGCTGGTGTCTCGGCAAATGCGCGAAGACCAGGGCACCGACGCGCCAAAATTTGTCGATATGGACAGTATTGCTTTGGTCTTGGCCGAAGAAGAAATTGTATTAGCACCATAAACTAAGATCACGACTACGCGTTGGAGGAATGGATGAGCGCATTTTGGATTACTGCGGTGGGATTAGGCATGGCGTTTCACGGCCTGCTTGTTTTGTGGGTGGGCGGTTTGCCGCGAGCCTTTAAATCCGGCGAACAACCCACGGCTGCGAAAGGGTCGCCAGAGGCCTTTGGCATCTTTTGGCTTGATCAATATAGTTACATCGGGCTTGTTCTGGTGGTCGCTGGGGCAGGCGTGACTATTTGGGGATATCTCATATGAGTGTTGCTGATCTCGCGGGTATCATTCCTTACAGTGCCCTCTATATTGGATTGCACGCTTTGCTGGCCGTATTGTTGGCCAATTTTGTGCTCTTTGCGCGACTTCGTACCGGTAAGGTCCCTGCCTGGCAACCCGATGCCGCTTTGCGGGTTCAGGCCAACTTTATTGAGAACGTGCCGATTGCGTTACTCTTGTTGCTGGTGCTCGAAATTCAGGGCGCCGCACCCATGGTTCTGCATGGCTTTGGCGCATCGCTCTTTGTTCTAAGATTGCTGCATGCTTTCGGTCTTGGCACCTACGAAGGTGCGAACTATCCGCGTCTCATCGGTGCACAAGGAACGTTTGTTGTGACAGCGATTATGGCTATTGCATCGATTGGCACTGCGCTTGGCGTTTAAACCCATGCCGATAAATTTGTGCCTATTCGTGAACGGTCGTGACGGTTAGTGACTACATGATGTATCCATCACCTGAAGCGCGTACGGTGATGTCGCTGATCGAGACGCCCCAGGGTTGGTTAATCGCGTAGACCACCTGATCGGCGAGGGATGAAGAATCGAGCATAAAGTATTCGATATCATTGATATCAAAGTGAGATGCAGGAAGCTGGCCTGACTCTGCGGCTTCGAACTTTGACAGATCGCGAGTCGCGTTCTGTCCCAGTAGCCCAATGACAGCTTCTGGATTGATAATGCCTCCACCAAGATTCGTGCCCGGCACACCCGTTGGTCGAACAATGGTGACCTTGATTTGCCCCTGTGATTCCACTCGGAGTGATTCGGAAAGGAAAACAACCGCAGCCTTGGTTGCGCCGTAAACGCCGCCACCGGCTGTCGGGTGGTTCCCATAGATGGATGCAATGTTCACCACGTGACCGCGACCCTGACGGAGCATCTGGTCGTGAACCGCGGTTATCCCATTGAGGACGCCCTTGAAGTTGATATCAATGCATCGTTCCCAGGCATCGGCTGCGGCCTCATGGTCAGAATAAAATGCGAGCGGCATCACGCCGGCGTTGTTGATCATGACGTCAATTTGACCGTATGCGTCTATTGCATTGGCTGCCAGCGCTTTCATTTCCGCCCTGACTGTTACGTCCGCGATGACGGCGGTCGCTTCTCTGCCTGCATCCTTAATGTCCTTAACAGTTTCATTCACTGCTTCTTCCATAATGTCTGCGGCGACTATACGGGCACCCAGGTTCGCAGCCTTTTTACAGATGAGTTCACCGAAACCACCGCCGGCACCTGTGACTACGATCACTTTATCTTTTAAATAGTTTGTCATGTTTGGTATTCCTGAGTTGTCAGATGCGCCTAAAACGACGGCGGCGTGTTGCATCAGAGCATAGCGGATTAGCAAGAACAGCTCATCTAATCGTGTGATGCCAGCCCGAGTTTGAGCTGAGCAGACTTGCCCAGAGACAACCCGGGTTATTGGGGCGGTGGTTAAAGCTGCAAGCCGCCTGACACGTTAACCAGCGGACCGGTAAACTCGACAACGATTGATTAAAAGCTAACGAAAGACCAACGATTGTCATTGATTTTTGCTAACTAGCCGGGAGTAGCTGGTCCATCTCGATCAGCCGTGAGTCTGCCAGGGCTGCTGCGCGAATAGGGGCGATGGTCTGGTAGTCGGGGTCTTTAATCATATCGACAAACTGTTTTCTCGTGGGGTAACGAACCAGTATGACAACGTCCCAACCTTCATCCCCAATGATCGTGGTTATTGCCCGGCCAAGCCATACCGGCTCGCCACCGTATTTCGGCCCGAACGCAGCAAACTTTTTTCCGTATTCGCGATAGGCTGCTTCTCCGGTCATACCGTCAACGCCAAAGCCTGATTCAGCCATTTCCCGATATTTGAGCATATTGAGCATAACCACCGGCTCGTGGGGATTGCCCTGGGACATTGTTTGCAATGCGCTATTTTTTGTCTGAGTGTGTCCCATATCGCGAGTCTTTCTGCAGGTGTTCATTGAACAGATTGTCTATGGACAGAGTATGGACTAAACATCGCTATTTCGTTATCTCATCGCAATTTTCGGATGATCAGGATTTCACTAGTCTGTGTTTGGAGTAGACTGAACGGAGACAAAATGCGGAGTTACACATGCAAACACGAAGATCTAATCCAATTACTAACCTAAGACCCACGAGAAGAAACGTACTCAAATTTGCTGCTGGCGCAGCGCTAATCCCGTTACTACCCGGGAGTGTTTACGCGGCGGACAAGGTTCCAACGAGTGATCCTACAGCGCTTGCCCTTAGATATGTCGAAGACACTGCCGAAGCGGTAGGCAAGACCGACAAGATGGGTGTTGCTGCTGCTGATCAGCGGTGCGACAACTGTCGGTTCTATGTCGCCTCTGCTGAAGCGGGGTGGGGTCCTTGTGCCTTGTTCCAAAATCGTTTGGTCGCTGGACCCGGCTGGTGTGCAGGATGGGTTCCATCGGCTTAATTTCCTCAGGCCTCCCTTTAGTCCTCTAAGGGCTGTTTATTACGCGCCGCTCAGGGCTGTTTATTACGCGCCGCTCAGGGCTGTTTGTTACGCGCCGCTCAGGGCTGTTTGTTACGCGCCGCTCAGGGCTGTTTGTTACGCGCCGCTCAGGGCTGTTTGTTACGCGCCGCTCAGGGCTGTTTATTACGCGCCGCTCAGGGCTGTCGATGGCCCGCTCAGGGCTGCTGATATAGAGCCTAGGCTTAGAATGGGTGTGTCCTCATCTGCTGCTGCCGAAAGGCATGGGGAGTTGCGTGATCTTGAAGTCGGCGGCGTGGCGACATGGAATGCACTTCGCGACCAATGGATGACACCGGATGCATTCTGGCGCGCCTTTACACAGGCTAGTGCCGGACACGCCTGGGGCGCTCGTTCAGATTTACCGGTCTACATGAAAGTCCGGGAAAGGGGGGGGTACTGATCAAACTCGAGAGCGGTTCCTGCCTGCTGGAATTCTTCCACTCAAGGTGGCGACGCGCGAAGGATTTAAGGCGCTGGGACCCTGGCTTTAATGAATATGGCGGCTGCTCTCGACTGTTTGATTGACGTCTATCCGCCTGTGCGCGAATTGTTTTGCCTCTCATCTGGTCTCAAAAATAGTAACGAAGACTGGTGTACAAAGTATCGGGGTTAGTGCCGTACTCTGATCCCAGGTCAATATTGCCGGCTGGCTGGACAGTCAGGTCTTTACCACTGAAATGGTACACCCCGAAATCCATGTATAAGTTCTTAGCGACATTGTATTCCGCGCTAAAAGATAAAAACGCTGATTGATCAGAGAAGTTGAGAATCCCCTGCAAGGCAAAGGTCCAAAGTGGGGACGCTTGCACAGACACGGATGGGATGAGGTAGTGCTCGCCCAATAAAAATACGCCTCCGCGTTGATACGGCAGTGTCGCTAATTGATCAAGGTAGGTTTCACTGTCACTGCTCCCTGCACCGTTGTAGTGATACTCAACCTGGGCAAACACATTTCTTGCGAATGAATAATCTAACCCGGTTGATACTCTGGTGTAGTCGAAGGTGCCGTTAACGTGAGCCGCTTCAAACCAGAAACCGAAGTTTCCGAGGGCGCTCTGAATCCCAGCGCCAATGAGCGATTGTTCTGCGTATTCAATGATGGCCAGATGATAATCGGCGCCCGCGTGGTTGGTGCGGACTTGTAAAAAAGCTGCTGAATTCTTCCTGTCGGCCTGCGGCCCAAGTACCAATCCAAAATCTATTTCTCCGAGTTCTCCCCAGGGGCGCTGGAAGCGGACAGCATCTACGCCGGTTCGATATTCGGTATTAAAGGTTCGAACATCAAAAGGCAAAAAGACATCGGTCGGGTTGATGATGCGCGCCGAACCGAAGGCTATAGCCTGGCGGCCGATCGTAAGATCACCAGCATCTAGTTGCAGCTGGACATTAAATCGATCGAGGTTTTGAAAAAGTTGATTCTTGTTATCATCTCCTAACATTGAAGTTTTGGGGCTGCTGAATCGATAAGCACCACTGGCGACATTGAAAGTTGGTAAGTCGTTGTTCTGCTCAATCGAATTCAGGATTGGGCTAAGTTCATAGTGCACCTGCCAAACAAGACGATTAGAAAATCCTTCCAGCATGAGGCGGACGCTGTTTTGTGATTGATTGAGACGATCACTTTCTATCAAAGCATTGTCTAAGCCGTTCTGGGACACCACAAATGATTTTGCGTAACCCGTGATATTGACTTCAGCCTGCGCCTGAGTAGCTAAGAGCATTAACGTGCCGGTAAGCAGTGTCCCCCAAAATACGCTACGAAATAGAGCGTTCACTATTTACGCTCGTCCTGTTCAACCCTGCCATCCCGCAGATGAATGAGCCGCGTTGCGCGCTCCATAATCATCTGGTCGTGTGTTGAAAAAACGAAGGTCACATTCAGTTCTTCGTTCAGGCGCCGCATCAAGTCGAGCAGCCCGACACCCGTTTTTGAATCGAGATTCGCGGTCGGTTCGTCTGCCAGAATAATGTCAGGCTTTGAGGCCATGGCACGTGCGACGGCAACGCGTTGTTGCTGCCCGCCGGAAAGTTGTGCCGGTCGCCTTGCACCGAGCCCATCGAGTCCCACCAGCGATAACATTTCGCACACGCGGGCCTTGCGTGTTGCTGCATCGACGCCTTGAAGCAGCATGATGTATTCAATGTTTTCTTCAGCAGAGAGCACCGGGATGAGATTGTAGGCCTGGAAGATGAAACCGATGTGGTCCCGTCTGAAATCTGATAGTTCGTTCCCGCTCATCTCAGCGATGTTGGAACCCGATAGGTGGACCGTACCGCCGTCAGGGTCATCCAATCCGCCGATGAGATGAAGCAAAGTGGTTTTTCCTGATCCCGAAGGGCCAATAATGGCTGTGAATTCACCAGCCTCAATGTTGATTGATACGTGATCGAGGGCAATGACTTCGGTTTCATCGCTCCCGAATTTTCGGTAAAGGTCTTTGGTTCTAATTACATCTGACATAACACTGTCCTAAAGCGCTCGTTGCAGTGCCTGTGTGGGCACGATTCTGGAGGCGAAAATGGCGGGATAAACTGCGGCGGCGAGTGTGAGCAGCGTGATATAAATGGGGAAATTGATGAACTGGTAAGCCGCAACTCGCGTGTACATGTTGCCATCGATCACGATACCTGAGACTTCCATCTTCCCCATAGGAATTCCGTTAGTAGAAAAATAGTCGGATAAGAAAAACCCAACAATGATGCCGATAATGCAGCTAAGCATTGCGAGCAATAAGGCTTCGAACATGACAAGTCGGATGAGATCCATAGGTCTTGTTCCAATAGCTTTGGCGACCCCAAATTCGTAGATTCGCTCGTAGATTGACATGAACATCGAGTTGACGACGCCGAGCGAGGTCAGAAGAAACAGCACGGCGCCTACAATCGTGGTTGTAAAGCCCGACAGTGCGATTATTGACCCAATAGCAGGCTTTAATTCCAGCCAGCCCAGTGCCTCGACCCGATCATTGGTGAGTGCCTGAAACAAGGGCAGTTCGGGGTTTTTAGATAACTCAGGATCATTGAATCGGATCGCGATCTGATGCAATTTTCCTTGCATACCCAGAAAACGCTGAGCTTGTTTGAGATTGATAAAGATCAAATTCTTATCGATCTCTTCGGGTCCAAATTCAAAAACACCGCTCAGCCTGAACAAATCCTGTGAGATGTCATTGTTATCGACGGTCGCGGCAGTCAAAACAATCCGGTCGCCGAGTTCGACTTCCAGCAAATCTGCCATGTGTTTGCCCATGACTAATTCACGGTCCTGTCCAGACAAGTTAGTGCCTTCAAAGATGGCTTCGCTTAAACGGCTTACCTTGAGTTCGAGGTCCGGGTCAACGCCGTAAATCATTCCGCCCGTGGTGTTGTAGCTAGACGCAACCATTGCTCCGACAATGACTCTTGGCGCGTATCCTTCAACGGACTCATCTTTCTTGATGATCGCAATAATTTGGTCAGGATCGTCGAGCGTGTATTCCGCGTCAAAGTTGTTTCTAAAACCCTTTCGCAGAACCTGAGCTTCTCCTTCCAGTGTGCGGGTAATCCCACCTTCCATGACGTCAACCATGCCAAGTACCAATCCATCGACGAGTATCAGAACAATCAGTGATGAACTGACCAGCAGGGATGTGAGTAGCGTTCTTCGTGTGTTTCTGAAAAGGTTTCGGAAGGCCAGTTTGAGACTCAGCATCAGTGGCTCCCCATTGCATCGCGTGGCAGGATTTTGGCAGCGCGCAAGCCCGGCGGGATTGATATCAGTGTTGCCGTGATGAAGATAAATAACATGGGGAAAGCAAAAGCGCGAACTGAAAACTCACCTTTCAACTGCTGAAATTCGATACCGCTCATATCGATCGGGTCGGGTATCACTATGCCAACTTCACTAAACCAATAGATCACGGGCAGCACGAGAACTAACCCGACTAAGACACTGATGGCAGAAAGCATGATGGTTTCGAGCGTGATCAATCGAATCAAGGACATGGGCCGACAGCCGATCGCTCTCAAGACACCAAACTCACGCGTTCGTTCCAGTACCGACATTAGTATGGTGTTGAGTACACCGATAAAGACAATAAAAACAATCAGCCCCATCATGAAATGATTGCCCTGTTTATCAGCTTCCATGGTTCGATAGAAAGTCGCCTCAACCACTTGCCAGGGCGAGACGGTAAGTTCGGGTAGTTGCTCGCCAATGCGCTCTGCTGTGCGCTCATTGCTATGTTTGTCTCTTACGAGCAATGCGTATTCGTGAACATCGTTGCCCATCGAGAGGAACATCTGGGCGGCGGTCAAAGGAAGATATACAGCCATGCGATCAAACGACGTTTTGTTCCCGATGATGGCACTGACCTGATAGATGTCGTTTGCAATAGAACCATCGGCACCCTGAGATATGAGTACGATTTCATCGGCGACATTGAGTTTTAGGCTGGTGGCAAGACCTTGACCGATCATGGCCTGGAAATAGCCGTCCGCATTCATATTTGATTGAAAGAAATGACCCATCGACACCTTTTCTCGCAAGCGGGATACGGTGACCTCGGTCTCAGGGTTAACCCCGATAACCTCTGCGGGTGATGTTCTGTCAGCCGCATAAGCCAGTACCGGCGAGTACACTCTGGGCGTGAAGCTTGCTACTTTTTGATTATTGGCAAGCGTATCCTCGACGTGTTGACGGTTCTGAATAGTTTTGTAGATTTTGGGGCGGCTCAGATAGTCGGCTTTATGGATCTGTATGTGCCCGGTACTGTCGAGCGTGAAGATGTCGATCACATTGCCGTAGCTGCCTTCCAGCAGGGAGTAAGAGAAGACTAACAACATATATCCGCCGGTCATACTCAGGCCAGTGAGTATCGAGCGGCGCTTTTGCCTCAGGATATTCCTGAATGCGAGACTGCATAGCATCATCTAAAAGCGTGCCTTGAGATTTCGCATTGAAAAGGTATCTGTGGTGATGCTTTCTACATTGAAGTCGATAGCGTCATAGATGATGCGTGTGACATGGCCTTCTTTTTTCAGCGGGCGCATTTCCAGAATTGAAGGCATTAATTTACCCCCAAACTCTTTAGGTTCCTTAAAGGACAGTTCTCTGATCTTCTCGCCTCTGTCATCAAAAAACGCTTGGGCAATAGGGAGTAGTGGAGACTTTGAAATCGTGTATTCAATCTTCCCCCAAACCGTGACGGTTTGCTCTCTGGGCGTGAGGGTGACGAAGTATTCGTTCTCCGATTCCTGTAAATCCAAATCATAGGTGTCGACTAATTGTGTTTCTTTGACCAGGTCATCGTTGGTGAAATCGCTGCCCATCCAGGAACCCATCATCATGGATGGGGGAACCTTAATCACCTTGTTGATCTTGGGAAAGTAGTTCCACATTTCTTCTTCGCGTTTTAACGTCGCGACACCACGATCTTTTTTAGGCGAAAGGATCCGGAAGAAAGCGAGTTCCTTGCCTAGACTCTTGCCATTCATTTTCAGCGTTCTTTGGTACTGGGGTGTGGCCACTTCCATAGTGATGGTCGCGTCGCTGGATTCACCCCGGTAGAGTTGTTCCATTCGGTTGATGATATCTCTGGCGGATTCGCGCTCGACCTCGACCTCATCGGCCTCGCAGACAGCTGACGTCGCCAGAAAAAAACAGGCGATGCTGAGTGTCCTGATGATACTGTGCTTCATACGGCTTCCTTATCGTTGTGTTCGGTCAAAGAGCGGGTGAGCAGTGCGATCTGTAGTTCCAGGCGTTTGATTTCCCTGAGGTTTGTATTGTGGTTCATTTGCACCCAAATAAAATTGAAGACTGCTGCGTACGCGACGGCGCACAGTATCGCTCCCGTGGCGTATGCGATCATGGCCATCGTCTCGGCCTGCTGGAAAAACTGATAAGCAAAGAAGACCATCGCGACAGCAGCAAGCGCCATTTTCACTAGCCCCCACTTCATCACCCAACTGTGTCGGCCATTGAATGTGTCAATCAGATCTTTAGTTAAACCGGGCTCAAGCAGGTCGTCAGGCAGGTCGGTAGCCGATGTAAGCACCGCCTGAATCTTGCTGTCCAGAGTGTCCCTTGTCGTTGCCATTAGGTTGTTCTCTTGTTGGTTTGTGTTCCTTCTCTTGGAGCAGAATTCTGAATTTTTCTCTGGCGTGATGGAGCCGTGATTTGACGGTCCCCACGGGTGAGCGTGTGATGTCCGCGATGTCACTGACATCAAAGCCCTGAAGATAGTGCAGGGCGAGTACGCTTCTATGATTAGCGGTCAGCTGTGCCAATACCCACCAGACTTGTTCGGTCGGCTCCAATATCTCCATAGGTGAGGCTGACACGAGAGAGACTGATGGTCCCTCTGTCATCTCTGGTACGCTTTGTTTGCGAAGCGCATCAAGACATTGGTTGTTGATGATCCGGTAGGCCCAGCCAGGGAACTTAAGCGGGTCTCGAAGTCTTGGAAGTCCCTTGATGATCTTAATCCATGCGTCTTGGAGCACATCGGCTGCAAGCTCGCGTTCGCGCGTCATAACGGATGCATATTTCATGAATGGCGGCTGCCATTTGGCGACGAGCGCTGATAGAGCGACCTCGTCGCCTGCCTGGCAGCGCATCACCAGAAATTCATCAACAACTCTGTCTTCTGAATAGTTCACGGTGTAAAGACGTGTCTCAAGAGCTTTAGGTTCAATCGATGTCCATTTTATTTTTCTATATGGGGCCTTCGCGGTCACCGGTGGAGTGGCGTGCAGTCAAGCGTCACATTTAGTGAGTAAGGTCTGAGAGTAAGGCCTGCGACTACCAGTTCACCTTAGTCGTTTTATGACGGGTTGTCCCAGAGAGCGCTCTTCATATGTTGGTGGATATCCTCTGTGTCGCTCGCTGTATTGAGATCTTCATAAAGACGAGATAACGGCGCTGGTTGCAAGGGATAGTTGGCGGAGCCTAGACTGCGTCTTTTGCTCGATGGAACATGAAATGACTGAGAACATGCCCGTGCTCGTTGGTGTTGGCCAAGTAACTGAAAAGACTGTCAGTCTCGACGGCTCGTCTCCGCTGGACCTAATGGAACAGGCGGTTTATCTGGCGGTCCAAGATGCCGGTATCAAGAAATCGGATCTAGCTGATCTTGATTCTCTGGTGGTTGTGAAAAGCTTTAGGGAACCGACCCACAACTCTGCGGAGACGCTCGCTACCCGAATAGGTGCTGGCCGAGCCACGCAGTGGATGATGCCCAATGGTGGCAATGGTCCCCAGTATCTTGTTAACCGTTATTGCGAAGCGATTGCGAAAGGCGAATCTGAGTTTGTGCTATTTACTGGATCAGAGGCGATGGCTACGGCCAGGAAAATCGTAAAAGAAACTGGCGCTCAACCCGATTGGCAGGAAGCAGCCACCGGGGACCCACAATACCTGGTGCCCGATGTTGAACTTTCGACAGACCATGAGAAAAAGCACGGTGTTTGGATGGCGCCAGGATTTTATGCGATGGCGGAGAACGCACGCCGGCATCAGCAGGGCCATTCCATCGAGGATCACCAGATCGGTCTGGGTAAGCTATTTTCAAAATTCACTGATGTGGCGGCAAAGAGCCCACATGCCTGGTACCCCATTTCGCGTTCTGCCGAGGAGATAGCTCACCCTTCAGAAGCCAATCGTACGGTGGCGTGGCCGTACACAAAATACATGAATGCCATGAACCAGATAAACCAGTCAGCGGCCATTTTGCTGACGTCCGAAGCTCACGCAAGAAAACTCGGTATCAGTGAAGATCGATTTGTCTATTTGCACGGATGTGCGGACACCTCTGAAAAAGAGGTACTCAAGCGAGGGCCCTATTATATGAGCCCTGCGATTAAAATGATGGCGGATCAGGTGTTCGAGGGTGATCAGCTTTCCATTGAGGATATCGACTATATCGATTTCTACTCGTGTTTCCCGAGCGCCGTTGCGATGGCGCGTGACGCCTTTGGTATTTCGCCCGATGATCCTCGAGACTTCACTGTGACAGGCGGACTGCCGTTCCACGGGGGTGCGGGGAATAACTATGTCATGAACTCCATTGCTGCCATGGTTGAGAAAGTTCGCGCAGACCGCGGTAAATACGGGCTCGTCACTGCAAACGGTGGCTATTTCAGTAAGCATGCGGCGGGTATTTACTCGACCGTGAGAGCCGCTGAACCCTGGCAGCGCGTTGATCCTGCCACTTACCAGAAGACACTCAATGATGTGCCGGATGTGGTTGTGAATGAATCGCCGTCAGGCAGGGGCACGATAGAGACTTATACTGTTCTCTACGGTCGTAGCAAACAGCCTGAACAGGGCATCGTGATTGGCCGGCTTGGGGAGCTTGATGATGCGAGCGCCGAGCGTTTTGTCGCGGTGGTGAAGAACGAGGGCGATACGCTTGTCGATATGACCCGGCGGGACATGGTGGGTGAAAAAGGGGAACTAAGTCAGGACGGTGAGCTAAATGTGTTCACTCCGGGGTAGGAAACCCTGAGTAGGAAACCCCGGGTAAAGATTCAGCGGTGTCGTTCTGCCCAGGGAACCTCTGATTAAAGTCTATTTGCGTCGGGCCGCGCAGGCCATTACTGCGTTCGGGTCGCACCAAAACATGCGCGCCCCAGTCGGACCGCTTGTCCTGGGCCGGGCGTCCCCAACAGCGTGGCCCGACAAAAATATCCGTTTAATCAGAGCTTCCCTAGATAAGACTGCGCCGTGGAGGTCTTTGGTTTTCATCAGGTTTTCATGAAAGTCTCATCAGGCTGTTATCAGACCTTCATCAGACCTTCATCAGACCTTCATCAGAGCGTCATCAGACTGTGGCTGCTCTTCATGAACAGCGTAACCCTATCTTTATAGGAATCTATTCAGACGATGGGCTATTGCAACATGCCTGATGGCGACAAAGTTCCTGATACCGGCGTCGGTCAAGGTGGGTTCCTTTGGCGGCTAGCGGGTTTACATGCGATTGAGGGCACGGAAATTACAGAAGATGGAAACCAAAGCGTTATTAAGTTTTACTTCTGGGCGTTTACATTATCGTCGCCCTGCTTCACGGGACGCCGAGGATCAATTTTCATTGGATAATGATCCGGATGTCATGCGATGGATTAACGGCGGCGAAGAGATTCCGTTTGAGGCGTTTTGTGAAGCGCAGTTACCAATTTACCTGGCGCACACCAAGAACAGCCTATTGGGTTTTGGTTGATCCTTTGTGGGCCACACTTTGTCGGCTGGGTTTCGCTGCGAGCTACCTAGCTCTTGCGGTGAAGCCGCCCCGGGTTATCGATTGTCACAAGCCCATTGGGGCCGCGGGTACGCTAATGAAGCGGCCAGTGCACTGATAAGTCAGGCGTTCATCCATAGCGGGATAGAAGATTTATCTCGTGTCGCAGCGAACACCTTTGAACTCGATACTCGATAGCCGCGGGTACTCGATAAACTCGGTGTTAGTCAGCAGCGTCGTGAGAAGCCTTGCATCGATGCGATTGCCAGTGCAGACACCTCGTTGGGGAGCAGTGAGGTCTGGCATGGAGATGAGTATTACTCCGGACTTGATCGGTCCGCGTTTATCTTTGTCTAGTGGCGCACGGCTAGTGGCGCACGGCCAGTGGCGTGGGCTACTGGGTATTCTCGGGTGTAAACAGCAGTATTTTCTTCGCGACAAAATTGAACAGAAAAACAAAGACGGCCGAGATCACTTTTGCGGTGGTGTAGGGCACTTCAATAGATTCTGTTGCTAGCCACAGCGCGAGTTCACTGATGCCAAGACCCACAACTACAATGAATGTGAAGTAGGCAAATTCCCGCGTTCTTCTGTCTCCAAAGCGTCTATGTTTGAAAACCCATTTAACGTTGATCGTGTAAGAAACCGCCAAGCCCGCAGCATAGCCCGCGATATTCGATAGCAGATAGTGAACCCCCAGCACTTCCGTGACGAAAACCAGCACGCTGAAGTCGGCGATGAAAGCGATGCAGCCAGCGATAAAGTAACGATTGAATTCCGAATGCAGAAGCCGTCTGGTGGTGGCTCGTAGATCAATCATTAATGCTTCCTGCTGGATGAGAGCCGAGGCCTAGGCACCGAGCAACGGTAAGTTTTTTATCCGGTGGTAGTTAAGCAAAAGTGACAGGCAATGGGCTAACTGTTTCTCCGCCACGGGCTCACCATCGGCAGGTGTACCGCGCGCTTGCCTTTATATTTGAAAACGTTGGGATAAATTTCGCGGAAGGTTTCCAGAAGGCTTGAATTGCAGATGAAATAGATTGATGCGCAACCCGGGTTCTTCTTACTCCATGACAATCTGACGGTGCTTCCAAATTTGTGAAGGTAGGCGGGTTTACCCCACTTGAGTGTCTCGGTGAGGTTTGTGACCAACAGGTGGTCAGCTGCTTCGATGATTAATTTTCGACAGGCCATAAGTTGTTTGCGCGGAGCAGTTGGATAAGCACCAAAAGCTGTTTTTACGGCGGGATCCGAAATTTTCTTTGTCATGGCGGGATTTTACCGGGAAGGGTTCAGGTTTCTATCGATATTCTTTGATGCCGCCGCTAATATTTTGATATGGCGTTTCCCGAATGAGTCAACCTCATAAAGGCGCGGATCAACCTTATGAAGTGGTGGGCAATATGGTAACAGGCGAATGTTTTTGTGGTGAGGTTACCTTTGAAGTTGCAGGTGAGCTTTTTGATGCAAGGTCCTGCCATTGTTCAAGGTGCCGAAAAGCTTTTAGCGGTTCAGGTTCGGCCTATGCGCTGGTGCCATCGGGCGCGTTTAAGTGGACGGGTGGTGAACACCTGTTATCTTCTTACGTAAGTCAGGAAGGTGCAGGATTACAATTTTGCAGGCAGTGCGGCTCCACGCTTTGCGGTGTCTGGCAGGGCGAGGTTAACGGTGTCACATTGGGTTGCGTTAACGGTGAACCTGATGTGCGAATTGAGCGACATATATTTACAGGTTCAAAGGCCGGCTGGGATGAAATTGGCGGCGCTGCACCACAACATGTTAGTTGGCCGAATGAGAGCAATGGAGAGAATGAGACATGACAGAAGTATCGGATGAAGTTTGGCAAGGACTCCTGGCGCTTGATACACCCACGGTTTGTAATGCGCTGGAAATCGTCAACCCGGCTCGCCGTGCCTGCGGTTTCAATATCCGCCCGTTTCGTTGCATTCGACCTGAGTTGCCGGCGATCTTAGGTTATGCACGCACCGCTAGAATACGGGCCGCTCATCGACCGGCGGCTCGAATGGATTCGGATGGGTATTACAGCTACATCGCCGCAGGGGGCCCGACGCCGAGCATTACGATTATTGAAGATCTTGATGACACGCCGGGGTATGGCGCGTTTTGGGGAGAGGTGAATACCAATATTCACTACGGCCTTGGCAGCCTCGGGGTTATTACGAACGGTAGTGTGCGCGATCTGCCGGATAGCCAGCCAAACTTTCAAATGCTCGCAGCGGTCGTCAATCCTTCTCACGCCTGGGTCTCTGTGGTGGATTGGGGCACTCAGATTAACATTCATGGCATGGATGTGGCTGATCAGGACCTTGTTCACGCGGACATGCATGGTGCCGTAGTGATTCCGATAGGGGATACGGCGGCGGTGGTAGAAGAAGCCGAGAAAATTATGGCGCGCGAGCACATTGTTATCGAGGCGTCACAACAACCCGGTTTTAACATGGCCAAACTCAGAGAAGCCTGGAAGGGACAGGCTGACATCCACTAGGATGAAAAAGGCCCAGATTTAAAAGGCCCAGATTTAAAAGCACCAGATTTAAAAGCACCAGATTTAAAAGCACCAGGGTTAAACTTCAGGCAGGTAAGGCTAGAAAAGCAGGCAACGTATTGGGAGTTAGATAGTGGATATTGACGAGTTTTTGGATACCTATCCCGAGAATATCAAAGCATTATCACAGCAGCTCAGAGGTTTGGTGAAAAAGCATCATCCGGATTGTGAGGAAACGCTCCATGTCGGCTGGCGTGTGATTGCTTATACGGATCGCGAAAAAGTCTGCGGAGTCGCACCTCACGCGAATTGGGTCAATCTTCAATTCCATCAGGGCGCCGGTCTGGCAGACCCGTCGGGTTTTTTGGAAGGCACGGGCGAGTCAATGCGTCACGTCAAAATTCGCAGCGAGACTGACTTATCAAAAGAGCTTGTTACGCTGATCAATGAGGCGTTTGCCGACACAAACGGCTCAACTTAACGCAGCTCTTCCATAATATCGTCGAGTACGGACAGGCCGCAGAGCGTATGAATGACGCCGACCTTATCCGTCAGGTTGAAAATGAGCTCGTAACCGTCGCCATTACACCGGCTCTCGTGATAGTCGACGGTTAGATGTGTCGACAAGGCGGTGGCTAACTCTTCGGTATTTTGTTTCGGTACCAGACGATCAAAATCAGAGTGATAAAGATGGATCAGGGGCGTCGGGTCTTGCAATGACAGCGCGGCGAAGTCGATGTTACTAAAGCTGTTCAGCTGCAGTAATGCCTTGATTCGATCATAGGTCGCATCTGTCGCCAGGAACCCGCTAACAAATGCCGGGCTAATGGTATCCGCTTCAACAATATCGGCCAGTGTTTGCTGTGCGTCGGTGTAGGCGAGTAATCCGGGCAGGATTCTATCCGTTGCAAACGCTACTGTGGTGTCCTCGTCGACGAACCGACAGTAGTTGGAATCATCACATGAGCTGTCCAGGTGCTGAAGAACACCGCGGAAGGTCTGGTAGAGATTGTGGGGGGCACCGCCCGCATAGACCCGATCAACAACGATGTTTGCGTGGCCCTGTGCTTGCAGTGCCAACCACAATCCAAACGCGCTGTGCCCACCTTGAGAGTAGCCGGCGATGGTCAGTGCCGTTCCATCGTATGCGCCGTCATATTTTGGATCTGCCAGAACCTGTTCAATCAGATCAATCGAATTGTCCGCGGTTCGATTGGCTAGCAGGTAGGTTTCGGGGTTATCTGCCGTGCCGCCACGACCATAGTTGTCCGCGGCGATAACGAGATAACCCCGGGCCGCAAACTGATTAGCCAAAATAAACCAGGCATCTGAAGGGTTAAGATCGCTGGGTGTTGATCCCGTCGCATGGCTAAGCACCAATGCGGTGTCTCTTGCGATAAAGCTTTCCGCTGTGGTGACGTCGGGTCTGACAATCAGTCCGGTCAGCGTTGTATCAGGCGCCCCGTCGGGTGAGCTGGAACGATACGAGATCCGCTCACTGATGACATCATAGCGAGCATTAGGATCAACCAGGTTGTCCCAGTTGGCTTCTGCAAGGTTGAGTATGGTGCTCAATACCAATGCTTCGACGCCAGACGGTAAATCGAGATCCGTTAACAATGCGCCTGCAACGTAGCCGGTGAACAATTCATCTACGGTATCCCTTGGGATTGATAACTGATCCAAAACGACCAGGCCGGAAGCGGCATCTGTACCCGTTGATAGAGTATGGGTGGCGCGAAAATTGGAATCGCTTGAACGAGTGCCGTCTGCCTGGAGCGTATAGCTTGTCGATGCATCAAGTTCACAGAGAATCTTGTGATCTAAAAGCTGATCAAATTCTGTGGTCGCAAGATCAAACAAATCTCGGCGAATGGTGCTGCTTTCAAGCGCACTGCAATCTCCGCTCACGGAGGTGGCGAGGTCCGATTGTCCAAAATGAGCAAAGCTGATTCGTCTATTTCCCGGGTGAACATTCGTCGATGATGACAATGGCAAGGCGTCGACAACGGCAAGCTCGGTCGGTTCTGGTGTTGGGTCGGTGGGTTCAGGTGAGGGTGCGGGCGTTGAATTACTGCCGCCACCGCCGCCGCCACCGCAGCCGACAAGGGATAGGCAAAACAACAGGCATAGGGTTCGGATTAGCTTGTTCATGCTAAATCTTGTCGTAATTAAGATGGCAGCAGCCGGTAAATCACTGATAATCAGGGCTATGATCTCGCTTTTCCGTGATAGTGCGGGTCACTAGAGGATAGGCGATTAACCTTTATTTACAAGGGTCAGTTCTTGAATGAATCTGTTGAGACGACCCCTGAAGAAGGGTATTCAGATTTTCGTGATTGTGTTTTGTCATCGAGTCTAGCTGCGGTTTGGGGCTGGTCGTCGCACGTGAAACATGGTGCCGAAAGATCCGGCACCATGAGTTTCTTGCCAGCGCAACCTGAGCTGAAAAGTGCGCGTTGCGCAGTATTCCTAGCTGAACGCTGTCTTAAAGACTTCTTCGTTGAATCCAACCAGGTAGGTCTTTCCAGTTCGGAGCACCGGTGCGCGCATATTACCGGTGGGCCCAAGCATGGCTGCGACGGCGTCTTCTGAGACATCTCCGCTGACGTCAAACTCAACGACTTTTTTACCTTTCATGGCAATGAGCTTTGAAGCATCGCCCAAAAGTATCTTTGCATCACCGGCCTGAAGTTTCTTGCTGGCCATGACGGTTTCATCAATTGTTATGTTGCTGGCTTCCAAAAACTTGGATGCTTTGGTGCAAGTGGTTCAGCCCTTACGGAAGTAGTACCAGGCGGCTTTTTTGGCCATGTTGAGTTCCTCTTTTTGTTCCTGTTGGCGTGGTGTTTGCGTCTATTGATGCGTCAAACATGGAGTAGGCTAGAAGAGAGCAGGCTCTGTTTCAAGTCCGCGGGTGTCGTCATACAGATAAATTCCATGTGCCAGCGAAACCATTTACCCCTTATCAGGAACTGTTTAACTGGAATTGCATGGTTGCCGAGGGCTACCTTGCATTAAGATTGACGTTTTTTCGCTGGAACCCATCATGATGAAATACCTGCAAGGGCTGCTTTGGCTGCCTTTTGTCTTCTTGCTTACTGCCTGTGCCAGTCCCGACGGGGAAACTCCATTTGAGCGGGGGTTGGAATCGTCAACGCGAAGCATCTTAAAGTCTCCTAATGACGACCGTGAGTATCGCTACCTCAAGTTAGGCAACGGCCTGCAGGTGGTGCTAATTTCCGATGCCAAAGCGGACAAGTCTGCGGCTGCGCTCTCGGTTTCCAGAGGTAGTTTTGACGACCCGGAAGATCGTCTCGGGTTGGCACATTTCCTTGAACACATGCTCTTTATCGGTACAGAAAAGTATCCGGAGCCTGATGGCTATTTCAGCTTTGTTCAATCTCATGGTGGTAGTTCCAACGCCTACACTTCAACGGATCACACAAACTACTTTTTCGACATTCAGCCCGTGGCCTTCAGAGAAGGTCTAGATCGGTTTGCACACTTTTTCATCTCTCCACTGTTTGATAAGGCCTATGTTGAACGCGAGAAGAATGCAGTGCATTCCGAGTATCAGCTGCAGATAAAAGACGATGGCTGGCGATCGTTTGCAACGCAAAAAGCAGTGATGAACCCGGATCATCCAGTGTCTAAATTCAATATAGGCACGTTGGATACGCTCGCTGGTGACGTTCACAGCGCTCTCCTGGCATTTTTTGAAGCTGAGTATTCGGCGAACCAAATGAACCTGGTGGTCCTAAGCAGGGAATCTCTCGATGAGATGCAGCCCTGGATCACGGCGCTGTTTTCGAAGGTGGAAAACAGAAACCTCAAACCGGTTGTTATTAATGAGCCTGTTTTTAAGCGTGGTCAACTGCCGGTGACGCTTCGACACGACAAGATACGTGACGAGCACGACGTGGCGTTTACTTTTGCCGTGCCTGCGGCAAGACAGCACTATCGAAAGAAACCACTTCATTATCTGGCTAATCTGATCGGGCACGAGGGCAAGGGCAGCTTGCATAGTCTGCTGAATGAGAAGGGGTGGATCAATTCACTTGCAGCCGGTGATTCAGAGATTGATGCCAATAATGGTGTGATGACAATTTCGATCAGTCTGACAGAAGAGGGTAGTTCGCATATCCCGGAAATTAGCGGTTATCTTTTTGAGTACCTAGATCTGTTGCGTGAATCGGATCTTGAAAAATGGCGATTTGATGAACAGGCACGCGTTTCAGAGTTGGCGTTTCGCTTCAGCGAAAAAACCAGCGCGATCAACGCGGTACGAGGGATTGCGCCCGAACTTGCTCACTATGAACCGGAAGATTTGTTGATCGCACCGTATCTGATGGAATTGTTTGATGCGCCGCTTATTCGTCAATATCTGAGCTACCTGCGAGCAGATAATGTTGCGGTCACCATCAGCAGCCCTGATTATCAGGGTAGCGAAACCGAACAATGGTTTGGGGTCTCTTATGATGTGAGCCTTGGGCCCATTTTGCTGGCTGAAGTTGAGTCAGAACTGCTGGCGCTGCCTGAACCGAATCCGTTTGTACCCGAGTCTCTTGCATTGGTGCAAGAGGCCATTGAGCTACCCCAATCGATCTTGAAATCGGCTGCCGCAGACATCTATGTGGGAACGGATACCGAGTTCGGTGTACCTCGTGCTGTGATGCACGTTAGTCTGCGTAATGAAGGCGGGTTTGTATCGCTTGAAGATGTGGCGGCTTCTCGAATCTACGCTCTGCTTGTTCAAGATGACCTGAACGCACTCGCGTACCCCGCGCTCCTCGCCGGCGTCAGCTACCAGATTGCGACACCGCCTAGAGGTTTCCGAGTCTCTCTCGGGGGATATCAGGATAAACAACTCGTGTTGCTGGATGAGGTCTTGTCACGGTTGGTCAATCTGGAAATCAAAATATCCAGATTTGACGTGCTAAAGGGCGAAATGCTGAAGGGGCTTGCCAATGCGAGTCTCGGGAAGCCCTACTTGCAAAGTTACCAGCGACTTCAGGACATCATGATCGATGGTAATTGGACACCGGACGAATTGATTGCGGCAACCGAAACGTTGTCTGTGGAGTCACTTCTTGCGTGGCGTGATCGAACGCTTGAAGAAGTCAGCCTTCAGGTTCTGGTTCATGGCAATGTACTGGCAGAGCGGGGACTGGCTGTAAAAGCACTGGTTGAAGAGCGATTAAGTCTAGGGGAATCTCAGGTCGGTGAGCCTGTTGTGCAATCTGTTGAGGGTGCGAACTCCCAAATTTTGTCGATTGATCACGATGATGCGGCGATGGTGCTTTACGTTCAGGATGACGGTAGCAGTTTTGAGAATCGTGCCAAGAGTGCCTTGCTAACGCACCTGATTGCTCCGGGTTACTTTTCTACGCTTCGAACCGACCAACAGTTGGGATATGCGGTTTTTGCAGTGAACACCTTACTTCGTGAACATGGCGGCATTAGTTTTGTAGTCCAGTCTCCGGTCGCGGGGCCCGATATTTTAAGAAGCAGAACGCTCGACTACATGGAGTCACAGGAAGCGCGTTTTGCCAACATGTCGGAAGAAGAATTTGGTGTCAACAAGGGCGGACTGATCAACAAATTGACGCAACGTGACAAGAATCTTGGACAAAGAGCGGGCCGATACTGGTCCGATCTTGATCGTGGTGTTTTGACCTTTGACTCGAACCAGCAATTAGCGGCTCAAGTGTCGAAGTTGACGCTGAAGGATATGCAGAGCGTTCTTTTAGATGTGAATAAGAAACTGCGAGCAAACTATGTCATGGTCTCGAGCGATGGTCGATTTTCTTCGGGTGACTAGGGGATGATTTTAGGGGCTCCAAGTGTGAGCCCCTTTTATCTCTGCACTTTGTGAAGTGCACTGTTGACATGTACCCAGGTAAAGCCCTTGGAATAAGTCCTTAAGTCTAATCGGGCAGCCGAACGATGATGCTCTGGCTTGCGGTGGCCAAGAGCGTGCCGGTTTCACTCCACATGTTGACGTGGCCATAACCGAATCCGTTTCCCACAAATTCGATCTTGTTTTCACAAAGTATCCACTCACTGCTTTCTCGATTGGCAATGCGAATCGTGTTGTCGAGGCTGGTGCAGCCCATGATCTTGCCCATGGCATTACCGAGGGAAGAAGGCATGTAGTCAGCAATAATGGCTAGTGCGCCGGCATCGTGTTCTACCCCCGGCATTCTTGCCCACAGCAGACTGGTATCGTCGCCACTCGGTTTGCCGGCCCCTGAAAACCCAAACATCCCCTTCGCAATTCTAATGTCGACATGTTCATGAATGGTTTGGTCGTCATGATGACGTTCAAGGACCATGGATTCTTCCGGTGATTTTGATTCCGGCATCGTGTTCCATATTCCCTCCGCGACGTTGGGCCGCTCTCCGCAGGCCCCGAGCACGGTAATCACTTCTTTGTCTCCGAGGTGCCCGACTGCCCGGCCCTGTGTGACGTTGCGACCTTGCGCAGGCAGAATGACTTCAAGATCAAGGGTGACGGGTTGCTGTGTCAGTGACAGGTACTGGCCCGTCGCCCAGATAATGGGTTTACCCGTTGCCTGTTCAAGCGCAACAATACCGGCAGCCAGACCCGCGCCGCCAAATAGGGAACCGCGACCCCCTGTCGTCTTTGGGACAACCGGTAACTGCCACTTCATGGTTGATACTGGATGGCTCATTTCCAGGAAAGCTGCTGAGGAAATTTTTGACACGTTGACTCTGCCCGTTGGACGATTTGAGAATGAGCACCGCATTCTAGAGTTGGTAGTGGATTGACGCAATTTCTTGCGACCCTTAGGCTGTTGTTTAGTCTGTTGTCGCATCAGACCTCACGACACCACTGGGAGTATGGATCATGTTCTTTGACTACTCAGGGAGTACGTACGACATCAGGGATGACCAGCCGATTGCTTATCGGGAGACCTGGACTCAATGGCAGCACCCGTAAACCGGTGAAGCTCTGATTAAAGTCTATTTGCGTCGGGACGCGCAGGCCATTACTGCGTTCGGGCCGCACCAAAACATGTGTGCTCCAGCCGGAACGCCGGACCGATTGTCCTGGACTAGGCGTCCCCACCTGCGCGGCGCGACACAAATATCCATTTAATCAGAGCTTCCCTGGTGCAATGGTGCACAGCGGGCTGCGATCGCGGCAGAAAGCCGCGAAGCTCTCAACTGCGAAGGCTGCGCCAAACGAAAGTATGCGCTATCTCCTGTTTCCGTTCATGGTACCCACACCATAGACAACCAAACGGTCGGTGTGCTGCCTGAGGTTGCCATTGATGCTGTCCATAGTCTTGTTGGCGATGCTTCACGGCTGACCGAAAGTTGGCTGGATCAAGCGTGAACTGAAGGCATGGACCACCATCGATGTATCGAACTCCCAGGTCTTTTTGTTGCCATTATCAGTATCGACGGATTTCATCGCGCGATGGGAATGCCGCCCGAACCGTTGCCCGCGCCCTTGACGGGTGATCCCGACCAATACTCCCCCGCGGACCTCCACGACATGGGCGCGTGGGTCAAGATGATTTTTCCTGCGAAGATTCAACCGCCCGGAATTGATCTATATGACGGTCGAAAACAGACCGCTAATGTCGTTGCTGCGATGAGTCTCGTGCCCAATTCAGTGCGCATGCTGAAAACACTCAGCTCTGTTCAGTACCCTGGAATGCTGGATGTTGCCAATCCTCTCGCTGATGGAGGCCGGCAATTGTCGCGGCCACAAATTGAATTGCTTGCAGGGCGGGTCTCGTCACTCAGCGACTGTTTTTACTGAACATTCTCACATTCACTGATGCTCCGTGCGAGCGCAGTTGCTAAAGGTGAAGATGCCGACCTCGTGGGTATTGGGAAAGGCGCAGGTACGGATAGTGGCGTTCTCTATGGAGCAGCGCTTTTTGCGTTCGCAGAAGCGGCGCTCGGACAGGGCCTTCAGACGGTTGAGGCGACCCGAGAAGTTGTTCGGCGTGACGCCGGGGAGGCCGCCATGGTGGACGCCGCAGGCGTGATTGCTAATTTTCAGTGCATGGTGCCAATAGCGGACGGAACGGGGATTCCTTTGGATTAGCCGGTGGCCATGTTAACCACGGATATCAGAGAAGAGTTGAGACTGAATCACTATGGTTCTGCTGACCGAACGCCCTCGCCCAAGGCGTTCAAGCGGGGTTTTGCTCGTCTGGTTCAACCGTTGTTTATGTGCTCTGTCAGGCAGTTGGACGACGCTCGACCAGATAATGTGGCGAGTGCGGGTTGCGTTTGATTTAGCATGACCTGGTGCTTTTAGCTTTTTTTTGCTCTTTTTAGCTTTTTCTAACTCTTCTTAAGCCAGGGCAATTGCAAATAGGCGAGCCGTTTTTTTTCACGGCGACCTCGCGCTACGGAATCAAGAATCATGCCTGTAGTCAGGCTTAGGAATGACAGCATCATAATGCTAGCGGACAGGATTGCCGTTGGGAATCGAGGAACCAACCCGGTGTCAAAAAACTCCAGTGTTACCGGCACACCAAAAAACAGCGAAAGGATTGCCAACAGCATGGAGAGAGTCGAAAAGAACAATATTGGGCGCTCTTCTTTGGTGAACACCAATATTGTTGAGAGAATACGGACGCCATCCCGGTAAGTGTTCAGTTTGCTTTCGCTGTCAGCGGGTCGTTCTTTGTAGGGCGTTTCCCATTCCATGCAAGGTAGGTTCAGCGATAGGGCATGGATGGTTAACTCGGTCTCAATTTCAAACCCGGACGAAACGGCCGGGAATGACTTAACGAATCGTCTGGACATGACCCGGTAGCCTGAAAGCATATCAAACGACTGGCGGCCAAATAGAATCCGCGCAATAGTTGCCAATAGTCGATTGCCAAATCGGTGTCCGAAACGGTAGGCATCGTCATGTCGCTCGATTCGCTTGCCGGTAATCATGTCGCAGTGTTCTTTAACGAGCAGGTCGATCATTGTGTTGAGACTTTTAGCGTCGTAGGTGTCATCACCATCCACTAGTACATAGATATCAGCCTCGACATCCGCAAACATTCGACGGACGACATTACCTTTACCTTTCATGGGCTCGCGGCGAACGATTGCGCCTGCGGCTTCTGCTACGCTTGCCGTGTCATCTGTGGATGCGTTGTCGTAGACATAAACCCTGATGTTTTCACGGACCGATTTGAAGTCGCCAATCACGTTTGCGATGGCGATGGATTCGTTAAAACAGGGAACAATTAGCGCAACCTCGACGTCATGTTCACTAATGTGCGATGGATCATCCATGGTGTTTGTCCTGCATGACGCTAGTTTTCTCGGGTTTCCAGTTCTTCCAGCAGCGCGCGCGCGTTGGCAGAAAATTCAGCCTTTGGATTGTATTGATTAAGCATTTTTAGTATTCGCTTTGCACCCGTTTCGTCGCCAACGGCAATGGACGCTAACGCAAATTGGAATAGGTTCCGCGAATCGGGGTTAGGATCAGAAAAGAGGTCAATGGACTTGCTAAAATGTTCGTATGCTTCACGCAATTGTTTATTAACAAAGTAGCACTGGGCGGCATGCAGATGAATTCTGTGCGGAACTGCAGCGGTACGCAAGGCCCGCTCGTAAGCGTCGATTGCGGTGACGCAGTCTCCTAGTAATTGTTTGGCTCTGCCATAGTAGTAGAGACTTGGCGCATGTCTTGGGCTCTGTTCAACGAGTTCGGTCGCGATGATTTCCGCTTTCTGTATTTTTCCTGTTTCTAGTAAATATCCCGCTAGCGTGAGTTTCACATCCGGTGTGTTGACCGCATAAACCATTCGTTCCAGTTCAATAATTCCTTTTTCTACATCCTTTGTTTGAATCCTGCCTTCGTTAAATGGATCGATGGCCTGGAGTTCATATTCCCGGGTTAACTCGGGGTATTTTGATGCGTTGATAAAAAGCACCAGGTGCTGATCGAAGAACACTGGTTTGTAACCCAACTCGCTTGCGTTGCTCAGGTCGAAAGCCGTATTAGATTTTCTTATGCCAAAGAGATCTGGTTCGTACTTGGCGACATAGGTTTGTAAACCGGATTTACTATAAAAAGCTGCGGACAGTTCCTGGAAATTAACGCTTGTAAAAGGGGGGAACTGCATGTCCATGTGGATTTTTATGTCGGGTGACAACTCGAATTCGGTGAAACCGGCGTATGAAGGTGCAACGGCAAATTTACCCTGAATATCCTTACTTTCGATGAAGCGATGCGTGCCGTAGGGGAGAGAGTGTTTGTCATAAGGATAGTGCTGCCAACCTTGCACAACGTGAGGCCAGAACGTCCAGGACAGAGCGCCGAGTGTAAGGACAAGAAAGGAAGCTGTGCGGCCGCTCAGTTCTGGACCTTTTTGAATCCTAAGACCAGAAGCGATTAGCGGTGTGGTCAGTAAAGCCCATTCCCACACGAACCGCATTGCGATCATTAGCAGAATAAGCCCCCCTGTCGCCAAGAGGATCTCTGCTAGATGTTTGCTGGCTCTAGGCAGGCAGACGAGCAGGCTGTTGGCGGCGAAGAGCATGAGGAAAAACACCAAAGCATTTCTGCTGATGCCGCTGTAGAGACCGGCGCTCGCCTCGAACGAGAATGGGCGTAATTCTGAAATGAATAGTTTCAACCCAGCATCGTGTAAAAAGGGTGTCAGGATTAGGCCAAAATGATTGGGATTAATCAGGATGGCCGGCAAACACGCGGCTATCCACCATAGCGGTTTAAGAGTTTCTGGATCGCGGTCTTCGCTTTGCCAAAAGTCGCTGAGTCGCTGCAGGAAATAGGCGCCGCATATCAGCGCACCGACAACCCATTCGACACCGTGAAAATTAACCCAAAGTATTGTGAAGAGGGGTAACAGGGGATAAAGCTTCGGGCGATAGGCCAGGATAAAGATAAAAAGCGGAATAAAGAGATACGACACAACGTGAGGTCTTAGGCTGAATCCTCTGGCACAGAGAATAGCCAGGACCGTCGCTATAACGAGGAGTTGCAGCACGGACGCGTAACGGTACGCTTGATCCCGCAGGATAATTTTTGTGGTGAACAATCCGGCTGCGAGAAAGCAGCCGGCTTTCACGACGATTAATCCAAATTCTCCGGCAGCCGACCAGATCATGTACGCGGCTAACTGAAACCCCCAGAAGTAATTGGTGTAGGGCTGCTGGGGAGGCGTTAAGTATGAGTTTACAAAAGGGTTATAGAGCCTGCCTTCATCTAATAAGTATTTCCCGCCGGTCAGGTGATACCAAAGGTCGGAGTCGCTGTATTCAATCGCAAGGCTGAACAGGTAAAGGCCGTAAAGCATCGCGAGGGCAAACAGGAAGACCAGGGTAACCTGCTCGCGGCGCGAGGAGATGGCGCCCTGAAATGCTGTGAATTTGATCCGGTCCAAGTCAATCCCCTCAGGATTATTGTTTGCGAGAGTTTTTTGAGAAAAATTGTTAGCGGTCAGTCGCTACGAACATCGCGGGAGGCCGCGGAATTACTGCCGATCATGCTACCATGCGCCCAAGCGTCGAGATAGAAACGGCGACGACTAAAAGGTGCGTTCGTCCCGACGCGTTCCGCGTTTAGTTTGGCAGGTTTAAACTGACGGCTAAATCACAACCGTGACCTCTCTTGGACGGGTCGTAGCCATAAGCGTTAGAGAAGACATAAGCGTTAGAGAAGCCTTTAGCGAGACAAAAGCCTTTAGCGAGACAAAAGCCTTTAGCGAGACAAAAGCCTTTAGCGAAGGAAAACCCTTAGCTAAATAAAAAACCCCTTACCCAAATCGAAAGGAAGCTATGACATGCGGATAATTCCCCTGTGCCGGATTGTGAGTTATTGGGCAGATATTCAGGGTGATCAGATGGCAATCCATCACGAAGGTGAGTCTATTACCTGGCGGGAACTGGAGCGGCAAACCAACCGACTTGCCAGAGCCTATAAGTCAATGGGCGTTGGCCATAATGACCATGTCACGATTGCTCTGCCCAACGGTATCGAGTTCTTCAAGTCCACCATAGCTACCTGGAAGGTGGGGGCAACACCGCAACCTGTTTCTGCGCGGTTGCCTCAGTTCGAACGAGATCAGATTGTTGAGGTAGCAGCGCCAAAATTGATTACCGGTGTGCCTGATGGCGCTCATCCGGGTTACCAGACGTTGCCAGAGGGGTATGAGCCATCTGACTCACTATCGGATGAACCCCTGCCTGAAATGATCGCCGATGCTTTTAAGTCAATGACATCCGGGGGTAGCACCGGGCGACCTAAACTCATTGTGACGACAAGTCCTGCGGTGTGGGACCTTGATTTTGATCGGCTGCAAATACAGTTGCAGGGATCTATGCTCATTCCCGGTCCCCTTTATCACAATGGGCCGTTTCTCTGGGGTATGAATGCGCTGTTTCGTGGCAATCATGTGACGGTGACCACGCGATTTGATGCAGAAAAAACGCTCTCGCTTATCGAGGAGCAAGAGGTTGATATCGTTTACATGGTCCCGACCATGATGCAACGAATCTGGAACCTGCCCGAAGAAACAAGGCTAAAATATGACCTGTCGAGTCTTCGTGTGCTTTGGCACCTCGCGGCGCCATGCCCGGCGTGGCTGAAAGAAGCGTTTATTGACTGGCTGGGTCCTGAGGTTATTTGGGAGCTTTACGGCGGCACGGAAGCGCAGGGCGGTACAGTGATCACCGGAACCGAATGGCTTGAACATCGCGGGTCGGTTGGCAAACCGAATGCGACTTGCGAGATGATCATTGTAGACGAATCCGGTGAAATGCTCCCACCTAACGAAATTGGAGAGGTGTATATGAGGCCTTTGACCGGGCAGGGTTCTACATACCGTTACATTGGCGCAGAATCAAAAGCGATGGCGGGTGGGTTTGAAAGTATCGGTGATATGGGTTATCTCGATGAAGACGGCTATCTGTATCTGGCGGATCGACAAACTGACATGATTCTGTGTGGTGGCGCTAATATTTATCCCGCCGAGGTTGAGGCGGCCATTGATAGTTGTCCGGGCGTGCGATCTTCAGCAGTGATTGGATTGCCGCATGAAGATTTAGGCAATAGTGTCCATGCCATTGTGGATTCGCCTGCTGGAGTCAGCGAGGAAGTCTTGCTGTCACATTTAAACGATCGTCTCGCTCGCTACAAGATTCCCAGAACCGTTGAGTTTTCTGATGAACCTCTCCGAGATGACTCGGGCAAGTTGAGGCGTAAGTTGCTAAGAGAAGAGCGGCTCAAATGAAGGCAGAGCAGAACGGAAAACGGGTCCCGCCGCCAGGGTGGGCCCTGAAAATATTCACACGGATCAACGTCTGCGCTTGCAAACTGTCGTCGGGCCGTCTGATGAACGAATTGGGGGTCTGCTGATTGTGTTCGTGGAAATGACCGGCACCAAATCTACGCGGCAGCGTACTATCCCCACTGATGTCTGTTCCGAACGGGGACGGATTTGTCCTGGTGGCATCACAGGGAGGCACGCCAAAGCATCCTGTTTGGTACCACAACCAGGTTGCCGACCCTGAGGTGAGAGGTTCCCAAGATCACTTTTGGCGGCAATACAACAAGGATGAATGCACGGATCTTATGCGAAGAAGGGAAGCCAATGCCCTGGTCCATTTGCTGACAATAGTACCCGCCGTATGCAGATTACCAATGACCAACGGATCGACCTACTCCAGTTTTTGATTGCCGGCCTTTGGGCTAGTGCCGCGGGAAAACAAACTCGACAGCGCTGGCCATTGCGACCAGCACTGTCTGCAGGGTTAATACTGTGCGGTACCACCGTCGACACTGATCTGTGTGCCGGTTATCCCCGCGCCAGCTTCGCTTGCGAGAAGCATGGCAACGGCTGCAACCTCTTCTACTTTATTGGGGCGTTTGATCGCAGATTCCGCCGTGAACATATCCACCATCTCGTCGAGCGTTAACCCCATCGCTTTTGCTGTGGCCGGTCCATTTTCTTTCACCACATCGGTAATGATAATGCCGGGGCAAATCGCGTTGACTGTGACGCCTTCTGTACCCACTTCTCTGGCGATAGATTTTGTCATACCGTTTATCGCGTGTTTTGCGGTGGTGTAAGCCGTCAGCACTGGTTTTCCGTGCTTTCCTTCCATGGAAGATATGTTGATCACGCGACCCCATTTGTTTGCCAGCATGGGTTTGAGTGCGCGGCGCGTGGCCCAGAAAGTTGAGTAAACATTCCACTTCATACAGAGATCAAACTCTTCATCTGAAAGATCGACGGTGGGTTGCAGATCTGTGCCTGCGCCCCCAGCATTGTTTACGAGAAGATCAATGCTGCCGAAGACCTCGAGTGTTGTATCAACAAAGGTCTCAATGTCCTTCTGACTGGTCGCATCGCCCTTGAAAAACTTCAGTCGATCCCCGACGCCCACTTCATCCATCATGGCCTGCGCCTTTTCGGCGTTCCGTGCCATGACCATAACTTTGGCGCCGTTTTTCAAAAATATTTCGGCGATGGCTCGTCCGATGCCGGCTGTTCCGCCTGTGACGGCAGCGACTCTGTTTTCTAATTCCATGGGTGTTTCCTTTGTGTTGTCTCGAAAGTGGTTCTGTAGCTACTTTTACAAGTGGTTCTTTAGGTAGTTTTTATAAGCAGTTCT
The DNA here is from genome assembly GCA_047634795.1 of Candidatus Azotimanducaceae bacterium. Classification (GTDB taxonomy): domain Bacteria; phylum Pseudomonadota; class Gammaproteobacteria; order Pseudomonadales; family Azotimanducaceae; genus UBA9659. The sequence goes on from JBLIIB010000002.1 coordinate 47,420, forward strand.
CTCGTTCGTTCTGAAAATCGACGTGGCGGCTAACCGCCTGGCATTTATGCCCCGCTGGCTAGTTGTTGGCCGCTATATGGCTAGGTCAACAGAGAAAACGCATCGAGCTCCTTGAGCGTCTTAAGGGAATTGCCCAATAGCGTTTCCGCCAGTTTTCTCCCGCGTTCATTCGCCTGATCCAGCGTGCCAGCGATGATGACGGCATAGCAAACCAGATAAAGAGCGCATTTTTTATACCGTTCTCGTGACGTCTCAATCGGGTAGTCGATGCCCTCGCTCGTGAGATGGCCGTGGTACACCGCAAGCCAATCTTCGGCCTGTCTGACATCATCCGACAGACTTTGGCTGACGAAATAAGCGAGGTCATGTTCCGGTGATGCTTTTGATACCGCCTGATAATCGACCAAAGCATTGCCGGTGTCTGAAAAAAAGATGTTGTCCAGGCGTAAGTCGCCGTGACCAATGACCAACGGGCCATCGTGTATCTCGTCGAGCAATCGATTGATGTTATCTGGCATGGATTCGAGTTTTTCGATATCAGAGGCTGAGATGGCGTTGTTAAGCACCGCCGTGAAGTCTGATTTCACCACCGGCCAGCCGACAGAGAATCCACCGATCATGCCCTCACGCTGATAGGGCATGTCATGCTGTTTGATATCGGTAATGTGATCGGGCCGCCAAGTGTTGCGATGTAGGGACGCGATGCTCTCAATCACCTGATGTGCTTCGGCTTTGGTACATCCTGCCACCTGGTCCCCTAATCTAAAACCCTGAAGATCTTCGAGTAGCAGCACAAAGTCGCTGTTTTCGGGGTTAAATTCCGCGTGATAACACTCGGGTGCCCTCAGTGGAACATGGGGGGCAACCTGGGTATAAAATCGGAATTCCCGCCCGTACATATCGTAAACCGTTGCCACCGCACGGTTTTCTTCCGTCGGCGTTGGGAATTTTGCGATGATGGAGTGTCGGCCGCGCGCGCTTTCAACATGCAGACGCGTCACGAGTCCAAGTAGGCCGCCGCCTTCGCCAAGCAACTCCACCTCAAATGAACTCACCAAGTAGCCGAGCTTCTGGGTGAGCCACTCAGGTGTTATCTCATCGGTACGTGTTGGAAATGTAGACATAGTCATCTCACTCTCACTGATTCTTCGCCCCAGGGCGTGAGCGGTTGGCCGTCGTCCTGAAAAGCGTCCGGGAGTTCTTCTACCATGTGCCATGTTGCAGCCAATCGACCGAAGCCTACGAAGAAGGCAACCGTCATGCCGAGTTCGACAATCTGTTTTTCAGAAAAGTGTTTCGAGAGCTCGGTGTGAATATTGTCGTCGATGGCTAGGTGATTGCTGGCCATGAGTTCGCCGTACCGAATTGCAATCTTCTCTGCGTCACTCAGGTTCTCCGCTTCCATGGGTTTTTCCAGTGAGCAGACGAGATCCTCTGTTAAGCCGTCAGCAATTGCGTCTTCGTAGCGAATCGCCATGCAGCTTCGACACTGATTGTGAAAGGCAACTCTGAGCCGCACGAGTTCGACGAGGCGCTCCGGCAATTCTCGATGCACTTTCAATGCGCCGGCGAACGCTATCATTCCCTTGGTCACATCTGGTGTGTGGGCGAAGATTCGGGTTAATCCTTGTTCCAGGGGCGTTGCAGAATCGGCACCGGCCATCTCACGCAACCCGGGATCCCAATCTTCAATATCCAGTTTCCTGATTCTTGCCATGACGGATCTCCGCTAGTTTTGGTTTGTGAGGTTAGCTTTGCGTTTGCAGGCTCGTGGAGCCACAGCCCCGCAGGATACCAGCACCGCACCCCGCAGGCCAAGATGCGCTATTTGCTTTAGGGATGCTCGGACTAATAGATATTAATCAGAGCATCCCGTGTTTTAGTTTTCAGGTCGGGCTGCGGTCAGTCGGACTGCGGTCAGTCGGGCTGGCCGCAGCCTCAGGTCGGGCCGCAATCTCAGCCAGTATTTCTTTGTGATCTTCGCGGCTGATGGTGTAGAAGCTTGCGCAATAGACCGCGATGGCGGTCATCACGATCACTGCCGGGCCCAATGCCCAGCCGAATCTCACCACTGCCTCAGCGCTTACCGTGGCGGGGTCTGCGCCCTGAGGAATGCCGGCGAAGTCGATGATAAGGCCTGCGAATATCGCACCCGATCCACCGATGGCTTTACCCGCGAAAGATGCTGCGGCGTAGTAAATGCCTTCCTGTCGGCGGCCGTAGCGTCTTTCGTGTTCGTCCGTGACGTCGGCGATCATTGATGATGTCAGGGGAATGGCCACACCCAATCCAATGCCCGATACCATCCCGCTGATAATGTAGAGCGGCGCGATGATGGGGTCCCCATTAGGGGGTAGGAGATCAAAAAGCCTGAGAATAATGACGTAGGACGTGAGTACGGCGTACCAGCAGTGTCCTGCGATATACAGGTGCTTCTTTTCTTTTACGATACTGGCAAGTGGCCTGGCTAGGATGCTGCCGGTGACAACACCAACGACCCCGCCTGCAAATAAGAATGTGAGTTGACCTGGGGACAGCTCAAAAAAGTAGGTGCCGGTGTAAATGATTAATGCCTGCACCATACCCTGGCTCATTCCGGCGATAATAGATGCAAGCACAATGGCTGAGAATGAGTGAATCCGAAATGCCTTCACCATGTCTGACAGCATGGCTTTTGGCGAAAACCGATCTTCCGGGCCAGGTTGTGGCAGGTGCTTGATCTGGCTGTGAGTGCCTGCGGCAGACACCCACACGCCCACGACCATGATGGCAAACCCCGCCAGCGCAAAAGGCGGATAGGCATCGGGGTTTAATTGGCCGTTGCTGTACTCTGGTGTTGCGTGAAAGAACACGATGGGACCGCCGATCAGTACAGCAAACATACCCAGCAGCTGGAGCACCATGCGGACAGATGACAGCAGAGTGCGTTCGTCGTAGTCGTTCGTTAATTCAGCACCCAGTGACATGTGAGGCACCGAGTAGAATGTCATAAAAGTTCGGGTTGCGATTGAAAAGAGCGTGAGCCATGCGAACAGGCCCATTTCAGACAGGCCATCTGGCGGTGCAAACAAAAAGTAAAAGGAGGCGGCGAAGGGCAAGGCGGCGGCATACATATACGGATGCCTGCGGCCCCATCGTGATCGGGTCGAATCAGACAATGCGCCCACCATCGGGTCGCTAACCGCATCAACCAGCAGTGCGATAAAAATCGCAATCCCCGATAGTGTTCCCGACAGTCCAAGGACCTGGTTGTAGTAGAACAGTAGGAAGAAACCGAAGGCGGCAGATTTGATGCCTTCGGGTAGTTGGCCAATGCCGAATGCGAGCTTGACTGGCCATGACACCTGAGGTTGGGTT
>JBLIIB010000003.1:0-49039 GCA_047634795.1 Candidatus Azotimanducaceae bacterium
ATCCTTTTAAGATCAGATAGATAGAGCAACCTCCGTTTTAGGGGCAAGCGTTGAATTGAAGTGTTGGTGAGCGCTAACTCAGACGATTTACGCTGCGAAATCGTGATCTTTCTCCACGAGGCAGCGTTAGTTTTTCCCTTTTTTGGGTCGAAATTGGTGCAGAGTCAGTTTTTTTGCTCAAAAATCAATCTAATACAACGGCTGATGAAGGTTTGATGAGACGCTTGCTAGCCCGGGCGGTTAGAAGTGCCGCTTGCTGTGATATAAAAAAAGGCTCGCTCTCCGGGAGCCACAGGTTGTTCGTTCGGAGAACAACGGGATGTCCAACCCTGAGCCAGCTTTGTATTACATTGCCTTGACTGCAGAGACTCCTTTTCGCTTCAGGAGCTATGGATTGGTAGATTGTTTGGTGCTTGGGATAAATGCGGTTGAAACCGAAACTTCTGCGGACGGGCTTTTCATTGATTCGCTGCGAGGAGCCAGGCTGTGGTGACGCTCCATAAGCCTCTTTGATATATTGCCGCTTATCGCGAGAGTCCTAGGTCTCGCCCTGCTCATATGTTCGCGACGCGCAAGGACGTACGAACTGAGTCTCGCGAGGGTCCTGGGTCAAAACGAAGATTTGGGCACTCCATTGGGAGTATTACTCTCAAGGTTTCTTCGAAACGCCTCACGCTTCTCGCGAGAGCTTTCGGAATGATCCCTTCATTGAATTGCCTATTGCAGAGCGAGGGCAGAGCGGCTTAACTTCGCTTGCCTATGACGCAGCGAAATTAGAGCGCGGCTCGTGAGTGTCATGGGCGGCAACGCAAATTTGGATACGACATTCGACGCGGGCCCCTCAGCGTTTCCACGAAACGCCTGCCGCTTCTCGCGAGAGTCTTGGGGAGTAACGCATTTTGCCAGCCGCAAAATGCGTTTGCTTTAATTGGTGCCGAAGAGAGGACTTGAACCTCCACGGGGTTTCCCCCACTACCCCCTCAAGGTAGCGTGTCTACCAATTTCACCACTTCGGCATAACTGTTTGAGGTCGGGCTATCCCCCAGGAATCTCACTATTTTCAATCCCGCTCGCATTGTCTGATCCCGAACCACCGTCAAATGCGGGCGTATCATACTCTGAGGTATCGATAGAAGGTACCGCCCCTGTTTCAGGCAACGTCTGTTGCTGAACCATGGGAATTCCCAAGGTCTGAACAGTCAAAGATTTTTCTTTCGCAAAAAACGCGAGAACAAAACTCGTGATAAAAAACGTAATCACGATGCCTGTAGTCATTCGAGTCAGGAAGTTTCCTGCGCCGCCAGACCCGAAAACGGTAGAACTCGAACCACCACCAAATCCTGCGCCTGCATCTGCACCCTTACCATGCTGGATCAGCACAAGGCCGATCACCGCCAGAGCAGCTAAAACGTGTAACCCCAATATAACTGTTTCAATCGTATTCATGACTTTTTACATTGCCTCAGCCGCTCTGCATATTTGCAGGAAGCTTGTCGCTTTGAGTGACGCGCCGCCTACCAGCGCGCCATCTACATCATCTTGTGCGAACAACGCCTCAGCATTCTCTGCCGTGACACTGCCGCCGTATAATATGCTCGTTTCTTCGGCTAACTTCCCGTCTAACTCTGCCAAACAGGCCCGTAAGCCCGCATGTACTTCTTCTGCCTGCTCTGGCGTTGCACTTTCACCCGTGCCAATCGCCCAAACAGGTTCATACGCGACCCTAGCCCCGGAAAAGCCCGCCAAGCCCGCCCTGTCCATGACGCTTCGTAGTTGTGATGTAACAACACTTAGCGTCTCGCCTGCAGTTCGTTGCTCCAGTGTTTCTCCCACGCATAATATGGGCACTAAATTGTTTTGCACGCAAAGCATGAACTTATCTGTCACTACCTCATTCGTTTCCTGAAACAGGCTTCTTCTTTCTGAATGCCCGACTACGACACATTCACAGCCTATATCTTTCAACATCTTCGCTGATATACCGCCGGTAACTGCACCGAATTCTCTGCTATCAACATCCTGAGCCGCTAATCGCAAATTGCTGCCGTCAATCTTATCGGCAACCCGCTGCAAGTATGTGAAGGGAGGAAGTACTAAAACCTGACACCGATTGATCGCCGCCAAATCACTCCCCAGGATCCCGTCCAACAATCGGTCAACGCTGGCAATATCGCCATTCATTTTCCAGTTACCAGCAACCAGAGGCGCCCTCAATGAACAGGCCCCTGAAAAAGGCGGCAAATAGTAACGACTTTAAGATTAAGTTTCAAACAGGAACGTCCTAAGCGAGCTCTTTTTTGACAACTTCCGCTAACTCTTCGCTGAGAGCAACGACGGTAGCCATATCTTCGCCTTCTACCATGACACGAATTACGGGCTCAGTACCAGATGGTCTAAGCAACACCCTGCCTCGATCACCCAACTTGGCCTGGGTGGCGGCGATCGCTTTGGTCAGTGGCGTATCACCTGAAAGATCAATTTTTTGTTTACAGCGAACATTGACCATATGCTGCGGGAACTTTGTCATCCCCTGCTTCAAGGTCTTCAGCGACTCACCCGCCTCAATCATCGCTGCCAGCACCTGAAGAGCAGAGATGATCCCGTCTCCTGTCGTCGTCACGTCCAGACACAAGAGATGACCAGAGCTTTCGCCACCAAGCGCCCAATCTCTGGCTCGCAACTCAGCCAGCACATAACGATCACCAACCGCTGCCCGAACAAACGGAATTTCTTTTTCAGCCAATGCCCGCTCAAGCCCAAAGTTACTCATCTGCGTACCGACCACCCCGCCGTTCAATTGGCCTCGAAGATGCCGGGACTGCGCAAGGACAAACAGCAATTCATCGCCGTCTACGACTTCACCACTTTCATCAACCATGATGACGCGATCACCATCTCCATCCAGCGCAATGCCCAGATCTGCGCCTTCTCGCTTAACCAACTCTGCTAAAACTTCAGGATGTGTAGACCCAACGTTCTCGTTGATATTAAACCCGTCGGGGTCAGTCCCCTGCTCAATGACCGTCGCACCAAGTTCCCGGAGCACACTGGGGGCGATGTGATAAGTCGCCCCATTGGCGCAATCCACCGCAACTTTCAGACCCCGCAGACTTAATTTGGCAGGGAAGCAGCTTTTACAGTATTCAATGTAACGACCCGCTGCATCATCGATACGAGAAACCTTGCCAATCTCACCGGAAGGCACCATCTGCATCACAACATCCAGTTCCGTTTCTATGGCCGCCTCGACATCATCGTCCAGCTTCTCCCCTCGTGTTGAGAAAAACTTGATCCCGTTATCAAAGAATGGATTGTGTGAAGCACTGATTACTATGCCAGCGCTCGCACTAAAGGTTCTTGTTAAATACGCAATAGCCGGCGTAGGCATCGGGCCAAGCAGGGATACGTCGACACCCGCGGACACGAGGCCAGCTTCAAGCGCGGACTCAAACATGTAGCCGGAAATTCTCGTGTCTTTGCCAATAAGGATATGACCGCGATCTTCGCGCGCGAATACTCGTCCCGCAGCCCAACCGAGCTTAAGCATGAATTCCGCAGTGATGGGTGCTTCACCGACAGCGCCACGAATGCCATCGGTGCCGAAATATTTCTTTGTCATACTAACCGCTTGTTAATTCTTATTAGTGTTTGGTTAGTGATCCGATGCAGTGTCACCGACCTGTCCGGGATCAAAGCCGGTGTCTTTCTTTTCATCTACATCGTCTACCTGGGGAGGAGTATCAGAATCTTTATCATCCCAACTCTCAGGTGGACTGGGTTTGCGACCCGCCATAATATCTTCAATTTGTTTGCCATCAATCGTTTCATACTCAAGTAACGCTGACGCCATTGCGTCCAACTTGTCGCGATGATCTTCCAGAATCTTCTGAGCCGAGCTATAGCACTCATCAATAATGGACCGGACTTCCGCGTCTATTTTTCTCGCAGTATCACCGGAGACTTGCAATCGAGAGCTACCCGCGGACATACCGAGGAAAACTTCTCCGTCGTCCTCCTCGTACATCAACGGCCCGAGTTCCTTAGATAGCCCCCACTTGGTGACCATCGCACGCGCCATCTTTGTCGCCCTTTCAATGTCGTTAGACGCACCCGTGGTGATTCCGTCTGGTCCAAGCGTCATTTCTTCTGCTATTCGACCGCCAAAAAGCGTACAAATCTGACTCTTAATGGCTCTTTTGCTTAAGGAATACCGGTCTTCTTCCGGCAAAAACATCGTGACGCCTAATGCTCTGCCCCTTGGTATGATCGTTACCTTATAGGTGGGATCATGCTCCGGAACGTAGTAACCAACGATACAGTGACCCGCCTCGTGGAACGCCGTATTGCTTCGTTCTTTATCCGACATCACCATGGACTTTCTTTCTGCGCCCATCATGATCTTGTCTTTCGCCTGATCGAATTCGTACATCGATACTGTTCGCTTAGCCTGTCGTGCCGCAAACAACGCGGCCTCGTTTACGAGGTTCGCAAGATCTGCACCTGAAAATCCGGGTGTGCCACGCGCGATGACAGAAGCATCTACGTCGCCGCCCAGAGGCACTTTGCGCATATGTACTTTTAGAATTTGCTCACGACCACGAATATCTGGCAGTGAAACAACAACCTGGCGGTCAAATCGACCAGGACGCAACAGAGCAGGGTCGAGCACGTCTGGCCTGTTGGTTGATGCAATCACAATGATGCCTTCGTTGCCTTCGAATCCGTCCATCTCGACCAGCAATTGGTTGAGTGTCTGCTCGCGTTCATCGTGACCACCACCTAGACCCGCACCACGGTGTCTACCAACCGCGTCAATCTCATCGATAAAGATGATGCATGGTGTTTGTTTTTTCGCTTGCTCAAACATATCGCGAACACGGGAGGCACCAACACCCACAAACATTTCAACAAAGTCCGAACCGGATATGCTGAAAAAAGGAACTTTAGCCTCGCCCGCAATGGCTTTTGCCAGTAGCGTCTTACCGGTACCGGGTTGCCCTACCATTAAAATGCCGCGAGGGATTCGGCCACCGAGTTTTTGAAACTTGCTCGGGTCCTCGAGAAAATCGACCAACTCCTGCACATCTTCTTTCGCTTCATCAACCCCCGCCACGTCGGCAAAAGTCGTTTTAATCTGGTCGTCACCCAGCAGTTTTGCTTTGCTCTTACCAAATGTCAGCGGGCCACCTTTGCCGCCGGCACCGCCCTGCATCTGTCGCATAAAAAACATAAACACGGCGATGATCACAAGAATAGGGAAGCTCGCTACAAGGAGTTGCATCCAAATACTTTGCTGTTCGGGCCGATTCCCTTTGAAATCTACATTGTGTTCCAACATGTCCCCAATCAGGGCAGTGTCACTAATCTGTGGTTGGATCGTTTCAAACTGCAGACCGTCATTACGCTCGCCGCGGATCGTTAATCCATCGACTTCGACAGTTCGAATCTCATTTTGATTCACAAGATCAATAAAATCGGAGTAATTGATCTCTTCCGTCTCGGCTCGAACATTGAAGTTCTGAAACACCGTCAGCAACACAGCGGCGATGATCAGCCAAAGCAATAAATTTTTTCCCATATCGTTCAATGTCTTCCTCGCTGGCAACTTCAAGTTGCGCTAATGTCTGGCGACCAGTGCCAGACGCAAATTAGGCGGCTATTATACTGCTACAACCGTCTTTGTTCATTCGGGTATCTCTGTGCATTTCCTCGCCAAGTCCCGTTTTCCGGGATCAAAGGTCGCGCAAATGTCTTGTTCAGCCTTTGAATTTCTGGGCGACGAGATAGATTTCCCTTGATCGCCCACGTGACGCTTTGGGCTTAAAGTTATTTAACTGTTTGAATTTATTGAGAATTACTTGACGAATTTCGGCAAGCCCCTCGCCCTCAAAACACTTCATGACCAACGCGCCACCGGGTTCAAGAACATTCCCGGCGAAATCCAATGCCAACTCTACCAAGTACGTCGCTCGTGGTTGGTCTATGTCTGTCATACCACTAAGATTGGGGGCCATGTCGGAAATTACAAGGCTCACCTGCTTCTGTGCGAGTTTATCCATCAATAACTCAAGCGGACCGGATTCAGTGAAATCACCCTGAATAAACTCCGCGCCGCCCATTGGCTCAATTTCCAGCAGGTCGACACCAATAATGGTCGACGCGCTACCGGCACGAGCCACGGCTACCTGCGCCCAACCCCCTGGCGCTGCACCTAAATCGACAACAACGGACCCTTTGGTCAACAATCGGAATTTGTCGTCGATCTCCAACAACTTATAGCTTGCCCGAGAGCGATAACCTTCCCGTCTGGCTTTAAGTACAAACTCGTCACTTTCATGGTCTTGCAGCCATCTCGCACTGCTTTTAGATTTCTTCATGGGGCATTAGACCGAATTAAAACGTTCACTAAGCGGTAAGTATCGCAAACCCGGAAGAAGGTGGGTACAATCGCGCCCCCTTTTATCCCGCCAATCGATGGGAATACGCTGACATGAACAACAAGTTAAAAAAACGACTTCGCACGATAGGCCATGAACTCAAACCTGTGGTCACGATCGCCGGCAATGGCCTATCCGAATCCGTACTGGCAGAACTGAATCGTGCACTAAATGATCACGAGTTGATCAAAGCGCGGGTAGTGGGAGACCGCGAGGAACGCAAGGCAATGGCAGCGGAGATAGGTGCCATCGAGGACCTCGAAATCGTGCAATCTATCGGAGGAATTCTCTTGCTGTACCGCCCTTCAAGAGAGCCGGACCCAAGTAAATCCAATATCCTACGCTCAGGCGTAGTCTAAGGCTCCAGCTGGGGAAAGTATGCCCCCAGATTTGGACGTTCACGCGTTCAAATGTATTTTACCGAACAAATCTCATATTCAGCTTCACCGGACGGCGTGTGGACCACCGCAACGTCACCCGATTCCTTACCAACCAGAGCTCTTGCGATAGGTGAATAAACTGATATTTTATTCAGTTTGATACTGGCCTCATCATCGCCCACAATCTTGTAGGTGATCTTCACGTCAGTCTCACAATTGAGCAGCTCGACGGTAGTGCCAAAGATCACTTTGCCGGTTTCATTGATTTGAGTAATATCAATGACTTGAGCATGATTCAGCTTGCCGTCAATCTCCAGGATTCTTCCTTCAATAAAACCCTGCTCTTCCTTGGCATACTGATACTCAGCGTTCTCCCTGAGATCACCCTGTGCACGAGCCTCAGCAATCGCCTGAACGATTCTCGGTCTTTCTGTTCCTTTTAACAGATCCAGCTCCTGACGCAGATCGCTCTCGCCCTTCACTGTCATTGGTATCTTATCCATCTAAATCTCGTTCCTTCGCCAACCTACTAACGGGCCCTCTTTTCTTGGGGTCTTTAGTACCAGCGCCCGTAAAGGGAGTCATTTTTATAGTGTCGAGAAGATTCTCGATTTTGTCCAGTGTATTAGTCCACCAAGGCAGCTCGCCTATTTGTCCAACAGGCCGGTGAACCTTCGTTTGAGCCCACCTGGCGGCTACATGAGGAGCAAACTTTGCAGGCTGTGTACCGATCGGTCCTCACCATGACGCAGTGCTTCAACACTAGCGCGGCCACCAGCCATCGTCGTGGTGTAACAGATCTTATTCTGAAGGGCCGTCCGCCGAATATGGAATGAATCCGCAATCGCGCGCTTGCCCTCCGTGGTGTTAATGATGAAGTCAACTTCATGGTTTTTCATAAGGTCAAGAATATGCGGCCGGCCTTCCTGTACTTTATTTACCATGCGCACTTCTAGCCCTGCCGCCTCAATCACCTTGGCGGTGCCTCGAGTGGCAATAATCACGAAACCTAATTCAATCAGGTCACGGGCAAGGTTCGGCAATTGGCTCTTGTCGGCATCGCGCACACTCACAAATACGTTACCTTTGCTCGGTATCTTATCGCTCGCGCCTGTTTGTGCCTTGCCGTAAGCTTCACCGAAACTCATACCAACGCCCATGACTTCGCCTGTCGACTTCATTTCAGGCCCAAGAATGGGGTCTACGCCAGGAAATTTACCAAAGGGGAATACTGCCTCTTTCACACTGAAGAATGAAGGGATGCGCTCCGTCGTGAAACCTTGTTCTTCCAAGGATATTCCGACCATGCAGCGCGCGGCTATTTTCGCGAGACTGGTTCCAATACACTTCGACACGAAAGGCACCGTCCGGGAAGCCCTCGGATTGACCTCGATCACGTAGACCGCCTCATTCTGCACCGCGAGTTGCACATTCATGAGCCCCACAACCCCTAATTCCAGCGCCATCCGTTTGACCTGGTCACGCATCTCATCCTGAAGTGCTTCAGACAGACTATAGGGTGGAAGTGAACATGCCGAGTCCCCGGAGTGAACACCGGCCTGCTCGATATGTTGCATTACCGAACCAATCACGACCTGCTTACCGTCAGACACCGCATCGATATCAACTTCTATCGCCTGGTCCAGGAACCGATCCAGTAGAATGGGTGAGTCATCAAACGCAACGACCGTTCGGTGCATGTAGGATTTTAGCTCTGCCTGATCGTAGACGATCTCCATGGCACGACCACCCAGCACATAGGAAGGGCGAACAACCAGCGGAAACCCGATATTTTCAGCGGCAACCGCGGCTTGTTCCTCGCTCGTTACGGTCTGATTTGGCGGCTGTTTTAGCCCGAGCTTGTTGATCATCTGCTGGAAACGTTCGCGATCCTCTGCTTTATCAATGGCGTCCGGTGACGTGCCAATGATAGGCACACCTGCCGCTTCAAGCTGATTCGCGAGCTTCAGGGGCGTTTGCCCGCCGAACTGCACAATGACTCCTTTGGGTTTTTCGAGATCCACAACCGACATAACATCTTCAAACGTCAACGGCTCAAAATACAATCGATCCGAAGTGTCGTAATCCGTAGAAACGGTTTCCGGATTACAGTTGATCATGATGGACTCATAGCCCTCTTCTCTCATCGCAAGCGACGCGTGGACACAGCAATAATCGAACTCAATCCCCTGACCGATTCGGTTGGGTCCACCGCCAAGCACAATAATTTTTTCACGATCCGTAGGCCGCGCCTCACATTCATCCTCGTAGGTTGAATACATATAGGCGGTCGAAGATTGAAACTCAGCAGCGCACGTATCTACGCGCCGGTACACAGGCCTCACGTCCAGTGACAGGCGATGCTGTCTGAACACCTCTTCATCACAGCCAAGCAGTGTTGAAAGCCGCGAGTCAGAGAAACCCTTTTGCTTGAGCATGAAGAGCTCAGGTCGTGCAACATCGTCAAAACTTCTGTCCGCGAGGGATTCTTCAAGATCGATAAGCTCACGTATTTGGATCAGCACCCAAGGGTCAAAGCCCGTAAGTGAATTAATTTCTTCCAGATCAAAGCCTTTTCGCATTGCATCGCCAAGATACCTAATGCGGTCTGCGCTGGGCACACTGAGTTCTTTTCGCAACAAGTCTTCCCAGTCAGCCGCATCACCCTCCATCTCTTGGTCCGTAAGGATCGGAGACAGGCCGTCAATGCCGATTTCCAGTCCGCGTAAAGCTTTTTGCAACGACTCCTGGAAAGTTCTGCCGATGGCCATGACCTCGCCTACGGATTTCATCTGAGTGGTCAGGATGTTTTCTGCCTGAGGAAATTTTTCAAAAGTGAATCTGGGGATTTTAGTGACGATGTAATCAATCGATGGCTCAAACGACGCTGGTGTCACACCACCCGTGATATCGTTCGACAGTTCATCGAGCGTATATCCCACGGCAAGCTTCGCGGCAACCTTCGCTATCGGAAAGCCCGTTGCTTTGGATGCAAGCGCCGATGATCGAGATACTCTGGGATTCATTTCAATCACCACGATACGGCCCGTATCAGGATCAACGCCAAACTGGACGTTAGACCCGCCGGTTTCAACACCAATCACTCGGAGCACCGCGAGTGACGCATTACGCATCATCTGGTATTCCTTGTCGGTCAATGTCTGTGCCGGGGCAATCGTAATTGAGTCGCCGGTGTGAACGCCCATGGGATCAATGTTTTCGATGGAGCAGATAATGATGCAGTTGTCGTTTGTGTCTCTGACAACTTCCATTTCGTATTCTTTCCAACCAAGCAGGGACTCGTCGATCAATAACTCATTGGTCGGAGACAGATCCAGACCCCGTATACAGATCTCTTCAAAATCCTCGTGATTGTAAGCAATACCACCACCGGAACCGCCCAGCGTAAACGAGGGTCGAATGACGCAGGGGAAACCTAATTGCACCTGGACCTGTTTCGCTTCTTCTAACGAATGTGCGATGGCGTTTCGAGGCGTTTCGAGGCCTATCGATTTCATCGCTACGTCAAATTTCTGGCGATCTTCTGCCATATCGATAGATTCTTTGGTGGCACCAATTAGTTCGACATTATATTTTTCAAGGATGCCTTCACGCGCCAGATCGAGCGCGCAATTCAATCCTGTTTGCCCTCCCATGGTAGGCAGGATCGCATCGGGCCGCTCTTTGGCAATGATGTTCTCAACATGCTGCCAGTTCACCGGCTCTATATAAGTGGCATCTGCCATTTCCGGATCAGTCATAATGGTGGCTGGATTCGAATTCACCAATATGACCCTGTAACCCTCTTCTCTGAGCGCCTTACACGCCTGCGCGCCCGAGTAATCAAACTCGCAGGCCTGCCCGATCACAATCGGACCTGCGCCGATAATCAGGATGCTTTCAATGTCAGTTCTTTTTGGCATTTAGGATTTGCGCTCTTTCATAAGGTCAATGAAATGGTTAAACACTGGCTCAGCGTCGTGGGGTCCGGGGCTTGCTTCAGGGTGACCCTGGAATCCAAACGCAGGACTATCGGTCAGATGAATACCCTGGATCGTATCGTCAAACAACGAACGGTAGGTGATTTCGATATTGGCTGGTAACGCGATCTCATCAATGCAAAAGCCATGATTCTGGCTTGTGATCAATACCGTTTCGTCCCGCAGGTTTTTCACAGGGTGATTGGCACCATGGTGGCCGTGATTCATCTTTTTAGTTTTCATCCCACACGCCAAGCCCAAAAGCTGAAGCCCAAGACAGATGCCGAAGATAGGAATACCGGTTTTCAGCAGTTCACGGATCGCTTCAATGGCATAATCACAGGGATCCGGATCGCCGGGTCCGTTTGACAGGAAAACACCATCGGGATTCAAGGCAAGGACCTCGGACGCCGGGGTTTCAGCCGGGACAACGGTCAGTCGACAGCCACGATCTGCCAGCAGGCGCAAAATATTCCTCTTGATCCCGAAGTCGTAGGCCACAACGTGGAAATCGTTCGCAGTCTGCTCGGTATAACCCTTGCCAAATTCCCAGCTGCACTCACGCCAATCATACGAGACTGTCGAACTGACAATCTTTGCCAAATCCATGCCTTCAAGACCGGCAAACCCTCTCGCCGCGGCCAACGCCTGATTGGCGTCTGGTTGCTCTCCAGCCAATATCGCGCCCTTTTGAGACCCTTGGTCTCGAAGTATCTGGGTCAATCTGCGAGTATCAATCCCGGCAATGGCAACAACACCCTTTTGTTTAAGGTAATCGTCCAACGCCATTTCGGACCGCCAACTACTGGCCATCAGTGGAAGATCCCGAATAATCAGGCCAGAAGCCCAAATCTCTGAGCTCTCCTCGTCTTCAAGGTTAACGCCGGTATTTCCAATATGCGGGTGCGTCAGCGTAATAATCTGACGGGCATAGGACGGGTCAGTCAAAATCTCCTGATAACCCGTAATCGCTGTATTAAAGACTACTTCGCCGGCGGATATACCATCAACACCGATAGCAGTACCCTCGAAGATCGTCCCGTTTTCGAGTGCAAGCACTGCGCTACTTCTCAAGTGTCAGTCTCCGTATGTTCAGGTTGTTGTAGCCCGGCAGTGTGACTGGATGCCATCGCTTTGATGAATAGCCTACTGTTGAATCCGGACGGGTAACTGAAGTGCTGATCGAAAAAAAGCGAGATGGAAGTAGCTTCCATCTCGCTTTTCATATCTTATTACACTGGTGAGTCATCCTAGGCGCAGCATTCTAATGTAGGCGCGCTTCGGTTTCCAGTCATTCAGACAAACCAAGCACATCCTGCATGTCATAAAGCCCGGGAGACTGGTCACCGACCCAAGCGGCAGCGCGCACTGCGCCGTCCGCAAAATTTGTGCGACTCTGCGCTCGATGGGTAATCTCGAGCCGCTCACCGCCACTAATAAACATTACCGTATGCTCACCGACAATTTCGCCGCCGCGGACCGCGTGGAAACCAATGGTGCCATTCTCGCGCGCGCCTGTTAATCCTTCCCGGCCATGCACAGAGAGATCAGATAAATTTTTACCCAGACCTGAAGCTACCCGCTCGCCTAATGTTATCGCTGTACCTGAAGGCGCATCAACCTTGTGTTTGTGATGCGCTTCAACAATTTCAACATCAACGGTGTCGCCAAATATCTTCGCCGCCATTTCGACAAGCCTGAACGTCGCATTGACGCCCACGCTATAGTTGCTGGCAAAAACCACCGGGACTAACCGGCTTAGGTCAGCCACAGCTGCCTGTTGCTCGTCTGACAGCCCCGTTGTCCCAATAACCATAGCGGTTTTAGCCAATCTGCAGGCTTCGACATGATGGGCAGTAGCATCAGCAATCGTAAAATCGATTAGCACATCAACATCGCTCAGACTTGAAGTCAAATCATCAGAAATAGCGACCCCAAGGTGTGCGACACCGGCGGTGGCACCCGCATCGGCTCCAAGCCAGGATGATCCAGCCTGCTCGATGGCAGCGGTCAGGGTCATCAAGGATGATTCATCAATGAGAGTAATTAGAGTTTTACCCATTTTGCCGGCTGCGCCGACAACACCCACGTTAATCAAAGTACTTACCGTCCATTTAATTGGTGAAAGTTATCGCTCGTGAGAGCTAACGGTAGTTAAAGCCATCACTAGTGAGACTTGGCCATACCAAAGAACAAAGAGCTTAAACCCACGGATAAAAAGGGAATTGTACAGCGATCACGGACATTGTCACCGCGAAAACAACCCAAGTGCAACGATAGGTTGCACTTGGGAGACACCGGAGAAACATCCGGTTCAAACAGGC
This sequence comes from Candidatus Azotimanducaceae bacterium, assembly GCA_047634795.1. GTDB lineage: Bacteria > Pseudomonadota > Gammaproteobacteria > Pseudomonadales > Azotimanducaceae > UBA9659. The sequence continues at coordinate 13,122 of JBLIIB010000003.1, forward strand.
TCGCTAATCAGTCAGCGTATCAACAAACTCTTTGACCTTATCGAACCAGCCTGTTTGCTGAGGTCTTTGCTTTTCACTAGTTTCATTCGCAAACTCTCGCAGCAAATCTTTTTGTTTACTGGACAATTTCACCGGGGTTTCAACAATCACGCGACAATAGAGATCGCCGATGCCGCCTCCACGCACCTGACTGACATCAACGCCCTTGCCGCGAAGCCTGAACTGCTTTCCAGTCTGGGTTTCCGACGGAATCTTGAGATTAACCCTGCCATCGAGTGTTGGAACTTCGAGATCTCCACCGAGTGCTGCATCAACAAAACTCACAGGGACGTCACAAAACAGGTGCTCTCCGTCACGTTCAAAGATGTGGTGCTCACGCACCTCCACCTGCACATAAAGGTCCCCCGCAGGACCACCCTGCGCACCGGCCTCTCCCTGTCCCGCAAGCCGGATTCGATCACCTGAATCGACGCCGGGAGGCACTTTGACGGACAATGTCTTCTGCTCCTGGGTGCGACCCTGGCCACGACACTTCTCGCAGGGGTCAGAAATAACCTTGCCCTGGCCTCGACATCGCGGACAGGTCTGTTGAATAGAAAAAATGCCCTGTCTTGCAGTAATCTGCCCCATTCCGCCACACTGAATACAATCTGATGCCGAGGTACCTTTCTTGGCGCCGGAACCGAGACACTCCATACACTCAACCAACGTCGGTACTTTAATCTTGGGGTTCCAACCCTTAACAGCCTGCTCCAGGTCCAGCGTCAGCATATAGCGCAGATCCGCTCCCCGACTGGCACCACCACGTCTGCCACCGCCACCGGCACCACCAAATATATCGCCGAAAACGTCTTCGAAGATCGAGCCGAAATTGCCGTTACCGCCACCAAAGCCGCCACCGGCACTACCGTCTAATGCCGCGTGGCCATACTGGTCGTATGCCTGACGCTTCTCATCGTCGAGGAGGACTTCAGCTGCCTCACTGGCTTCTTTGAACTTCTCTTCTGCTTTCTCATCATCCGAATTTCTATCCGGGTGAAATTTCATGGCAAGACGGCGATACGCCTTCTTGATCTCCTGACCTGAAGAGGATCTGTCTACACCGAGCACTTCGTAATAATCTCGCTTTGCCATAATCAATTTCGTCTTTTATTGCTTTAAATTTTGCCCAGACGGCTCAGCCGTCATTTTAGGTCGCGGCCGAGTCATCAATTCTAAAGTCTATTAACAGCAAAAGGCGGGATAACCCGCCTCGTGTGTCTAGCCTGAAATTTTGGACCTATTTGTCGTCTTTTACTTCCTCAAACTCTGCGTCCACAGCGTCGGGATCACCCGCCGCATTCGCTGCGGCCGCCTCCTCCATATCAGGGGCCGCGCCCTGTTCTGCCTCGGCGTACATCTTCTGCGCAAGCGTTGATGATGCTTCGGTTAGCTGCTGGGTCTTTGCTTCAATCTCAGCCTTGTCATCAGATTTGATCGCAGTTTCAAGATCAGCGATGGCTGATTCAATAGTGGTTTTCTCTGATTCATCAACCTTGTCCGAGGCTTCTTCCAGCATTTTGCGTGTCGCATGGACCAAGCCGTCTGCCGTGTTTCTAACAACCACAAGCTCTTCGAACTTTTTGTCTGCTTCAGCATTGGACTCCGCATCACGGACCATGGCTTCAACTTCTTCATCCGACAAACCGCTAGACGCCTTAATCACAATCGACTGCTCTTTACCCGTCGCCTTATCTTTCGCAGAGACATTCAAGATACCGTTGGCATCAAGGTCGAAGCTGACCTCAATCTGCGGCGTACCTCGAGGAGAGGGTGGAATATCCGCGAGGTCAAATTGACCCAGTGACTTATTCTGGCTCGCCTGCTTTCGCTCTCCCTGCAGCACATGAATCGTGACAGCGGGTTGATTATCGTCCGCTGTTGAGAAGACCTGCGATTTCTGGGTTGGAATCGTCGTGTTCTTCTCGATGAGCGCGCTCATGACGCCGCCCATCGTTTCGATACCCAATGACAATGGCGTTACGTCGAGCAACAAAACGTCTGTTACATCGCCTGACAGCACGGCAGCTTGAATAGACGCACCCAGCGCGACGGCTTCGTCAGGGTTCACATCACGTCGTGCGTCCTTGCCGAAGAACTCTTTCACTTTCTTCTGCACCAGCGGCATGCGTGTCTGACCACCCACAAGAATGATGTCATCAATCTGAGATACGCTGACGTCGGCGTCTTTGAGTGCGGTTCTGAGCGGATCAATGGTTCGATCAACCAGATCTTCGACCAAAGACTCCAGTTTCGCCTGAGTGACCTTGATCACAAGGTGCTTCGGCCCCGTATTATCTGCCGTGATATATGGCAGATTCACTTCGGTCTGACCCGCGGTGGAAAGTTCGATCTTGGCTTTCTCAGCGGCTTCTTTCAAACGCTGCAGTGCCAATGGATCATTATGAAGATCCATCTTGTGCTCTTTCTTGAATTCGTCTGCCAGATATTCGATCAGGCGCAGGTCAAAATCTTCACCGCCCAGAAATGTGTCTCCGTTGGTCGATAGGACTTCAAACTGTTTTTCACCATCAACGTCTGCTATCTCAATGATTGAAATATCGAATGTTCCACCACCCAGGTCATAAACCGCGATAGTGGAATCACCGACGGATTTGTCCATGCCGTAAGCCAATGCAGCGGCCGTAGGCTCATTGATAATTCGCTTAACTTCAAGACCCGCAATCCTGCCGGCATCTTTCGTCGCCTGACGCTGCGAATCATTGAAATAGGCAGGCACAGTAATAACGGCTTCGGTCACGGCTTCGCCAAGATAATCCTCAGCGGTTTTCTTCATCTTTGCCAGCACCTGGGCGGAAATCTGGGGAGGCGCCATCTTTTCGCCTTTTACCTCGACCCAAGCATCACCGTTGTCGGCTTTCACAATGGTATAGGGCACCATCTTGATGTCTCGCTGAACCACATCATCATCAAACTGACGACCGATCAATCGCTTAACAGCAAACAGGGTATTAGTCGGGTTAGTGACCGCCTGACGCTTTGCAGCCTGACCTACCAATATTTCGCCATCATCGGAATAGCCTACAACCGAAGGTGTTGTTCGATCACCCTCCGAGTTTTCGATGATTTTGGGTTCTTTACCTTCGAGTACAGCGACACAAGAGTTCGTTGTTCCCAGGTCAATTCCAATAATCTTTCCCATTTTGCTTCTCCACTTTCATACTCGCAGTGCGAGTCAAATTTTTAATCAGTGAACCCTATATTGGACCGGGTCAAAATAATTCAAGAGCCGTTCTGGTTGATATTTCAAAGCGCCTTCTCATTGAAGAATAGACACCCCCTTTGCTCCACCATAATCTCTAGGGCGCAGGTGCCTTGGTCACCATGACCATCGCAGCTCGGACCAGTCGGCCATTCATCTTGTAGCCCTTCTGGGCAACCGCACACACGGAATTGGGTTCCATATCTGGGTTTTCCACCATGGACATGGCCTGATGCTCCTGTGGGTCAAATGGCTCACCATGCGGGTCAATCACCTCGATACCTTCTTTGCCAAGGACATCAACCAGCAATTTGTGGCACAGAATCACGCCCTCTACCATGGCGTCTTCGCCACCCTCGGAGACCTCGGCAGAAATCTCTACCGCTTTCTCCAGACTATCGACTACAGGAAGAAGGTTTTGCACAAACTTTTCCAGACCATACTTATGCGCATTTTCGACTTCGCGGGCCGTACGACGCTGCATGTTCTGCATTTCGGCTTCAGCGCGTAGCGCCATATCCCGAAATTTATCGGCGTCCGCGAGCGCCTGCTCGAGCATCTCATCAGGAGATACCGCAATGCCAGGCTCTGATTCCAAAGACGCCTCATCCGACACACCGGTCTGTCCCGCCATATCTAGAATCTCATCAAGGATTTCAGACACCCCGGGTTGCTCTTGTGTTGCCTCATCATCAGGCAATGCCATAACTCACACCTCGCTTAAATCGAAGGAAATACACTTACCGCGTATATGGGGATTATTGCCGCGGCATTCAAGGGTTTCGAAGATTTTTTGGGGAATCAGGCGCAGAAAGCTTGCGATCTGAGCGGAATTTTCCGCTTTCAAGGTTCCTTGTGGGTCTTTAAAGGTTCTTTGTGTCCAGTAGAGCCCGTCGACTGGTACGAAACAGGTTATCTACGATGAGTATCCAACGCGGCACTCAGAAGGCGTGCCGTGGCATCGACAATGGGAATAATTCGGTCATAAGCCATGCGCGTCGGGCCAACAACACCCAGAACACCCACAAGCTGACCGTCAACATGATAAGGCGAGGTCACCACCGAACATTCATCAAGGACTTCAAAACCCGACTCCTGTCCAATAAACAGCTGGACACCATCAGACTCCATACAGCGATCCAGGAGGTGCAAAATCTCACCTTTCATCGAGAAGGCTTCAAACAGCTGACGAATATCATCCAGCGCCTGATTGGTTGCCAACAGGTTTTCCTGGCCTTTCACCACAAAATCGCTGATCTCTTCATGCTCAAAAGCCTGGTCTGCCACCTCGAGCGTCGTTTTCATCAGGGAGTTCATACTTTCCCGGTCGGATTTCATCAGCGAAACCATCCGCTCTCTGATATTACCCAGCGATTCACCAGCAAAGTGCTGATTAAGAAAATTAGACGCTTCCCGAAGCTGAATTTCACTAAAGGCCTGTTTGGTGTAAATCACCCGGTTTTGCACCTCGTGATCGTCCAAAACCAGGATCACCAACACCCGAGTGCCCTCTAGCGAGAGAAAATCCACGTGCTTGAGTGTTACCTGATCTCGCCTGGGGATAGTGACCAATCCCGCCATGCGAGTAAATTCCGAAAGAATGCTTGATGCTGACTCGACCAGTTCTTTCGACGATAGATCAGGGTCAAGCGATCGATTAAGACTTGCCAGATCGTAGCTATCAATCGGGTCAACACGAATCATGCTATCGACAAACAGGCGGTAGCCCAGCGAGGTCGGTATTCTACCGGCAGAGGTATGTGGCGAACTTACGTAGCCTAGAACCTCCAGTTCCGACATGATGTTTCTGACCGTAGCGGGACTGACAGCGACACTCGCCGAATCCGCTAGCGTTTTCGAGGCGATCGGCTGACCGCCGGCGATGTATTGCTCCACCAATGCTTTCAGCAGCATCTGCGACTTTTCGTTCAGCGGGCCTTGCTCAGACATCTCGGAAATCACTTCCCTAGGGAATAGGCTATAGCCCGCATAATAAACCATGGACGACTGCGGACTCAATTGAACGACGTTGCACAGAACAATTAGTTGCGTAAACCGGCCATATCCGCGTTATTACATTGCCTGATGATGCCGCATCGGGGTTAAATGGACCCCGTGCTAACTCATCTCTCAATCAGCAATCTCACACTCGTCGATCAACTCGATCTGGAGTTCAGTGCAGGCATGAGCGTCATCACCGGCGAAACCGGTGCGGGCAAATCGATCCTGCTCGGTGCATTGGGGCTTGCGCTTGGCGATAGGGCCGACTCATCCATGGTGTCTCCAGGCACACGGAAAGCCGAAGTTGGCGCGACCTTTGATCTAACAGATCATCCCTTCGCGATTAACTGGCTCAACGACCGCGATCTTGGCGATGGTGATCAATGTATTCTTCGCCGCGTGGTGGGGAGTGACGGTCGCTCTCGGGCATTCATCAACGGCAGCCCAACGACGCTCTCAGAGCTCAAAGCGCTCAGCGAGACATTGCTCGATATCCATTCGCAGCACGAACATCAGTCGCTCCTGAAAAAAGAAGCACACTTCCGACTGCTCGACGAATACGGTGGGCTCATCGAGGTTGTAGATGACGTCAGCGCGCTGCACAGCGCATGGCAAACACTGAGACAATCACTGACCGGCTTGATCAACGACTCGGAAGAAAAGTCAGCCCGGGTACAGTTGCTTAGCTACCAAGCAGAAGAATTACAAAGCCTGGCTATCTCAACCGGCGAAACGACAGCACTCGAAGGCGAACAAAAAAGACTGAGTGTTGCGGACGAAACACAAATGGCATTGGTCGAAATTCAACGACTGTGCGCCTTCGATGAAGAACACAGCGCATCATCGCAAGCCTCAAAAGCGCAACGCCTGCTTGAATCATTTGATGACGAGTCATTGAAACCTATCCGGGAAATGCTCGATGCCGCAGTGATACAGATAGACGAAGCCATGCACGATCTCAGCGGGGTTACCGAAAGATTTACCTCGGACCCGGAGCGACTCAGAGACGTGGAGCAGCGACTCTCCCTAATCTATGAAACTGCGCGGAAACACCGCGTCAAGCCAGATGAGCTCATAGCACTAACAGACCAAATCTCTGCGGAATTGGACAACATCAACAATGCAGATGAAAGGATTGCCCAATTGGAAAGCGATGCGTTGGAAGCAGAAACCAACTTTAGAAACCTCGCGGAAAAGTTGTCCAAGTCCCGCTCCCAGTGCGCCAAGTTACTACAATCCGAGGTCACGGCGCAGCTACAAGCGCTGGGCATGGATGGTTCAACCTTCTCTATCCAGATTGACCCGGGCGCCGTCATGAATGCATCGGGCGTCGACAGCGTTGAGTTTCTCGTCGCGACAATACCCGGGAGCGAGCCCGGCTCATTGGCGCGCATTGCATCCGGAGGCGAACTGTCACGTATCAGTCTTGCCATTCAAGTCGTGACCGCTAAGACCTCAAGCACACCCACACTGGTGTTTGATGAAGTGGACGTCGGTGTCGGCGGCGCAACGGCGGAGGTGATTGGAGCATTACTTCGGCAACTCGGGGCTGACGCGCAAATCGTGTGCGTGACCCATCTGCCCCAGGTAGCCGCGCAAGGCCACCAACACTACGTCGTCGTAAAATCCACGACTGCCGATGGCGCCAGCACGACTGTGACCCGGTTATCGGAAACTGAAAAAGTGGACGAAATCGCCCGAATGCTGGGCGGCATCCAGAAAACGGATCAGTCCCTCGCCCATGCGCAGTCGATGATTTCAGGGGTTGAGCGCTAAGCTCGTTACGTTAAAGCGGCTAAAGCCGCCAGGCTAGACATTACAGCCTGAACATGACGACCTAAAAGTTATTACCAAAGCGTTATTGTTGAAAAAAGAGTCAGACTTTGCGGCAACCCGGACACAGGCCATACATATTGAGATTATGATCGGTCAGATCAAACCCCAGCTTTTCTGCCACCTGGTTCTGGCGCCGCTCGATTTCTTCGTCCTTAAACTCTTCTACCAGCCCGCAACGAACACACACTATATGATCGTGGTGATCCTCTGACGCAAGCTCGAACACAGAGTGACCGCCCTCAAAATTGTGTCGGGTCACAAGATCGGCTTGTTCAAATTGGGTAAGAACGCGGTAAACTGTGGCAAGACCAATCTCTTCGCCATTGCTCAGCAGCAACTTGTAGACGTCTTCAGCGCTTACGTGGTGACCGCCCTCACTATCCAGAATCTGAAGGATTTTGATTCGAGGCAGTGTGATTTTAAGACCAGCGTCTTTTAAATCCTGTGATTCTGTGGGCATGGCGCGTTACCAAATAAGTGTTCTGTTGTGAGTGTTCTGTGAAGTTTGATCCCGCAATGGGATACAATGCGAATTATGGTGAATTTACCATGCAAATGAAATAGCTGTTGGCTTCAACTAACCATCGGCTCAACTAACCATCGACAAAAGATCACAATCCAAAATGCTCCGACTTTTTTGCACCATCGCTCTTATCACAAGCCTTGCGGCCTGCTCTACGTTACGTTTTCCGGGTGTACACCGGATTACAATCCAACAGGGCAACGTCATCACTCAACAGATGATCGACAAACTCAAACCCGGCATGACGACAAGCCAGGTCCGGTTTGTTTTGGGTAATCCCGTGATTGATGATTCCCTGGATGCCGCACGGTGGGACTACATCTACACCATTCAGATCTCGGGCGGTGAAGTAATTCGTAAGGTGTTATCCCTCTACTTTGTCGAACAGCGGCTCAGTCACTTCGAGGGCGATTTTGTGCCAACCGAAGAATACGACGCCATCGTTAAGGATGCCGAGACGAGCTAATTTTGAACAGCTAATACCGGCGCTTTTCTGCTCGTCGACGGCGCGCTTCTTTGGGCTCGATAACTAGCGGTCGGTAAATCTCTACGCGGTCGCCGTCTTTGAGGCAGTGCTCGTCGCCTTTCACCTCATTCCAAACACCTTTGCTCAACTGCGCAAAATTGAATTCCGGAAATGCCGCCGCAAGACCGGATGCCTGAACAGCATCATGAATAGTCGCGCCGACAGCCAGATCAACGTCAACAATACGCTGCTCGGTAGACGTTCCAAACGCAACTTCTATGTTAAGCCTTTGATCCGCCACTTTTGATCCACGATTTTTTATCCATACTGTTTATCCAGCACCACATAGCAATTACCGGGGAGATTGGTAGAGCTGTTCAGCTCGGCGACAGAATGCGTCTACCAGCGTATCTGCAGCCTGCTCAAAAACCTTGCCGAGAACCGCACCCAAAACACGGGAGTTCATTTCGAATCGCAGAGACATTTCTATCTTGCAACCATCGCTGCCCAGCGCCAGAAACCGCCAGCGCCCCTCCAGCATCGAAAAAGGGCCATCGACCAAGTGCAAATCAATAGCATCTGGCTGAGTGAAGGTATTACGCGTCGTAAATTGCTGCGACACTCCGCCTTTAGCAATCGTCAGACGGGCCAACATGACACCGGCATCGTTAGACAAAAGATCACTAGCGGAGCACCAGGGTAGAAACTCCTGATACCGCGCCACGTCATTCACCACGTCAAACATCTGCGTTGATGTAAACGGCATCAGAGCCGAACGAGAGACATGTTTCATTAGTTAGTAAACGTCATCACAAACACAACAAAAATACAGACAGGCGCAAAGAACCGCATCAGAATTTTCAGCACCGAAAGCACCACGGGATGCGTGCCTTCAAGCTGCTCGTCGAATACGGCTCGATCAAGGAACCAACCAGCAAACAGGCCGATCAAAATTCCACCTAGTGGCAGAATGATATTGTTGGAGACATAATCCATCGTGTCGAAAAACGTCATGCCTGGTAGCAGCGTAACATCTGACATGATGTTAAAAGAAAAGGCACTACCAAGACCCAGCAGCCAGGCCAACACGCCCACAATGATCGCTGCCCGCACCCGTGTCATCTCCACCTTTTCGACGAGCCAGGCGACCGCAGGCTCACCAATGGAAATTGCTGACGTGATCGCGGCAAAGCACACCAGCAAAAAGAATAACGTACCAAAAAACTGCCCGCCGGCCATCTGACCAAATGCCAATGGCAATGAGATGAACATCAAACCCGGGCCAGCAGAAGGCTCAAGGCCGTTGGCGAACACAATCGGGAAAATGACCATGCCGGACAGCAGCGCCACCAGGGTATCTAAGATAGCAATAGTTGTGGCCGAACTCACAATGGAGGCAGACTTAGGTAAGTACGCCCCGTAAGCCATGATCGCTCCCATACCCAGAGACAGGGTAAAAAATGCCTGTCCCATCGCAATGAGTAACGAATCGACGGAAAATTGTTCCGCTTTAAAAGCGAATAAAAACGAAAGCCCTTCCACGAAGTGACCCGAAGTGAACGCAGCCCAGAGCACCAAAAGAATCAAGAGCACAAATAGAGTAGGCATGAGGAATTTCACGGTGACTTCCAACCCCTTACCCACGCCTCGTGCTGCAATGAAGGTTGTGATCGCCATGAAGACGGTATGCCAGCCAGCAACGGACCAGGCATCGCCCGTAAAAGTAGCGAATGCATTGCTTGCAAATTCGCCATCGGCACCCACAAAAGTGCCGCTTGCCATTTCTATCAGATAGGCCAAAGCCCACCCGGCAATCACGGCATAAAAAGACAGGATCATGAAACCTGCAAGCGCGCCCATCCATCCAATCGCCTGCCAGCGAGTCGACGCCCCGGATTGAGACGCCAGCATTTTCATGCTGTTGATAGGACTTTGCCGACCCGCCCGGCCCAGCGCGATTTCGGCGATCATGATGGGCAGTCCGATCAGAAAGATACAAACGAGGTAGGCCAGCACGAAAACGCCGCCGCCGTTTTCACCCGCCACATAAGGGAAACGCCATATATTGCCTAAACCTACGGCGGAACCCGCTGCTGCAAGAATGAACATTAACCTTGAAGACCACATGCCGTGTGCGGATTCAGACATGAATACTGCCCCTTATTTTTTTATTGTTATCGCTAATTTTGTTGTTGGCATTGCTGCTGGCGTTCCTGCGGACATAGTTACTGACAGTGCCGCTGACACGAAGGTCATTGCCGACGTTAGATCGGCATTGTCTCATCAGTTGGCGCTGCCACAAACCTTTGAACTACCCTAACGACCACCCAGGCCTTTTAGCATCGTGTCTTCGCCGGTCAGACCGAGCAGTACACGCCCACCATCTTCAATGTGGTGACCCGCAACCGTGAGGTGCTGCCTAACCACGCGAATATCACGACCAAGACGTTCTAAAGGGTGTGTTTCAAAATTCGCCGATGTGCCCGCGGCGTCGCAAACAAGGTCTACCGCATTCGTGCAGGCTCGCACGCCATGGGAACAGGTAATCTGAAAGAGCGCTTTCTCCCGATCAGTGACGTCCTCGATATGTTCAACCTTTTGCCACATGGCCGTCACTTCCTGCATTAGAAGTGCGCGTGCACCGTTAACCAGGACTTCAGCCTCTGCAATGGCGCGATGGGCACTGGCGCGCTCTTTTAGTTTTCTGGACGAGAATCGCGGTAACTTACCCTCCGCCAACGCATAAAAAGCGTCAAGCGCGGCCCGCGCAATCCCCAGGCTCACCGCCACCTTGTTGTAGGCTAATCTCGCCGCCAGTGGGAATCGCATCAAGGGTAAATCAGACTCGGCAAAACCAATACGAGGAACAATCTGGTTTGCTGGTACCCAGACATCCTTCACGTGAACATCGTGAGAGCCAGAACCGCGCATACCGCCCACGTGCCAGGTGTCCTGAATCTCAAAATCCGGTGCGGTAATGAGCGCTGCAACATTGGTTGAAACTGCCTTGTCGTTTTCATAAAGTCGCACGGTCGCGCTAAATACCGTGGCGTTATGACAGCCGGAGACAAATTGCCACTGCCCGTTAACACGATAACCATCACCTTCAAGGTCAGCGCGACCCACAGCCGCAGTTGACCCACATAGAATCACCATCGGGTCTTCAATGAGATCTCGGCAGCTATCGCAACCCGCAGCGCTTAACCCAAAGGTCTCAACGCCAATCATCAGGTTCCAGCCCGCAGCACCATCAAACCGCGAGATGGCTTCTATTGTCTCAATCTGGGCCATGGGGTCAGCCTCTTCGCCACCATAACTTTTGGGTGCCCCGATCCGATACAACCCGTTGACCGCAAAAGCGCGCGCAACCACAGCTGAAAGCCGCCGTTGCTCATCTGATTCATCTGCGTGATCACGAACCAGTTTTTCCAACGCGAGTGCCCGCTCGACCGGGCTTAAGTCAAATCTTTTCATAGGTCGATCATAGCACCACAAACTCACCCGATTGGAACTCGCTCGCTTCTGTACATTAGTGCCACGCAGCCTATAATTGCGCCCCTAGCAGCGACATAGAGTAAAAGTACCGCAATGGCCAAGAAGCCAAAGCCAGAATCCAACACGATAGCGCGCAACAAGCGAGCTCGCTTCGACTACCTACTGCACGATAGGTTTGAAGCAGGCATCGCGCTAGAGGGCTGGGAAGTCAAATCACTAAGAGCGGGCAAATGCCAGCTCCTGGATACCTATGTGTTGTTTAAAAAAGGCGAAGCCTTCCTATTAGGCTGCAACATGACCCCGATGGCGTCAGCTGCCAGCGATGTCCCCGCAGAACCGCAACGCATCCGCAAGTTGCTACTGCACAGAAAAGAAATTGCTCGAATGATTGGGGCGACACAGCAGAAGGGCCAGACCTGTATTCCCGTCGCGCTCTACTGGAAAGACAATCGGGTCAAATTAGAGATTGCGCTGGCGACCGGTAAGAAGGAGCATGACAAGCGCGCAACCCTCAAGGAACGTGACTGGGGCCGCGATAAATCAAGGATCATGAAGCTCAACCAGAGCAACTAAAGCCTTCCCAGTCACCTCGTTTTAACCGCTGACATTCCTCTAAGTGCTCACCCATCTCTCGTGCTATAATACACCTCACACTGGGGGCGACTTGGCTTCGACGCTGGTTGCGAAACCTAAGGTGCATGTCGAGAGGGTAGTGACTCTCGTAAAACAATCGCTGTAACTTTTATAGTTGCCAATGACGAAAACTACGCACTAGCTGCCTAAAAAAACTCTGTTTCAGAGCCTATTTAGGTTTTAGCTTGACCCGGGGCGGATTTGCCCATGTATCTAAACCGGGTGCACGACTCATGGGACCGCTGTCAGACCCCGCTTGTGGTTAAAGCAGTCAAACTTAAAGCAAGCTCGCCTTTCGACCCCTGTTTGCCGGGCTAGCGGAAGGTTAAATAATAGACAAACTAAGCATGTAGAGCCGAAGGCAGAGAACTGACGGACGCGGGTTCGATCCCCGCCGCCTCCACCAATTTGTCTTGGCCTGCTAGACGCAGGTCGAGACGTGATTGCCTGATCAGTGCAATTATCACAAACTATTTCACGCAAACTATTTCACGCAAACTAAGATCCCTTCGCCTAACACGTGCTCAGTACTACCAGTTCCCGCTACTGCCCTCGCCCTTGATCGGTCCCTTTAGGATACTGGTCACCCAACCACCATAGTATCCACCGGGCTGTGGCGTTACTTTTTCTTCACCCACAAAACACGTGAGCTTTGTCGGGTAAAACGCGACCCAGCGGTAAAGATCAACAAAAGCAGGAAACATCTCCACATAACGCCATGCCGCCGATGGCACACCCTGCACATTCAAGGGTTCCGCAAGACCTTTCCATTCACAGACAGAACCGCCAGCGCCTGGCAGCAGGGGTACAAGGATGTCTTCGGGTGGAAAGTAATAGGTAGGCGCACCCGCGGTCTCAAGTACACGCTTACCGCGATCCGTCTTGGCGATCAGCAAACCCTCAAATTCAACGCGCAGCGTGTGAGTTACTGATTCGATCCGTGGCGGTCTTGGAAAGTCCCAAACGGATTCTTGCCCTGGATGGGTTTGTTCTGCGAACGGTGGACGCGATTGACCACGATGTTTCCAGTGGCTACGCGCCGCAATAATTCGCTGGTCTTCTGCCAGCAGTGGAACTTTTGTCAAGAGAATCCCCTCACAACTGTCACGAAGTCGCGAAGACTTCCGGAGTATAAAAACCATGGAACTGATGCGGCACGTGATGCTTGAGTTTCATCACACACACCTGATCATTGATGTCATCGGCCCGAAAAATCTGCAATTCGCTCTTGTGATCAAAAGCGTTGTAGACCACTTCCATCAGATAACCGTCGTCTTCTTTCTTAGGATCAGTGCTCGGAACAAACAGCGGCTCCGAACCATACAGGCCGGGTGCGAGAGGCAGCACTGTGACATCGCCGTCGCGGGTCACGCGTGAAATGCCGTTGAAGAAACTGTTCGCGCCGTTGTCGATAGAACATGCTGTATAAGTGACGTCGTTCTTCTTGCCCGCATACTTTGTGTTGAACGTCGGGAACTCACATTCCGTATCCATGACCTGCTCACTGCGCATTGCGCCTGTGACCATATTGAGGTGATACCGATAGTACGATCCACCGCCAAATCGGCCGTCCGGGTTGAATACATCCGTTAAGGTTTCATTGGCAGCAAAGTTATCCTGGAACATGCCATCAATGATGAGTTCGTCGCCCTCTCCAAAAGCATTGCCGAAATGAATCATCGCGCCGGGATCAGTCTCGAACCGACGAACTTCCTTGAGCGTATCCAGATCCACCACAACGATCTGCATGGGAATGCTTTCATCGAACAAAATCTGATCCGAAATAGTTCGGCTACCGAGTACTACTGGAATCATATTGCCGAAGACAATAGAGCCTAGGAAAAATACAGCGTATTTGTCTGACAGCGCAAAATCGTGACAAAACGGGAAGCTATCAAGAGGAATCTGCGCTTTCTTAAAGAGCTTACCTTCGGGATTAATGCAAAACATGTTGATACAAGGCTTGGGACCTTTGAGGCCAATACCGGAAACACCTGCACCATAGTTAATGTAGTCACCGGTCTTAGTGTGAATCTTGCCGTGCGCACTGAATACCATGGAAGGTTCAAGTTCGCCGTCGTAGGTGAACTCACCGACAGTTTCCAGTGACCCCGGCGTTAGCTCCCAGGGCTTACCGCCCTCGTTCAATGCCAAAAGGTGGCCGCCGTGGTACATCGTATTGGTGTTAGCCGGATTGGCCGGCATCTTCAAAAAGTTTTTGGTGAGTCCGCCCGGAATTTGGGTGCCAAAGCCGCGATAAAGGACCTTCTGCGCCGCTGTTTCTTCTACGTATTTGGGCGTTCTGACATAACGATTTCGGAAATGTGCCTTGCCGTCGTTGAAGGTAAAGGCGCACAGCATGCCATCGCCATCAAACCAGTGGCCATATTTGGTGTCGCCAATGCGCTGGCGCCCGGGACCATTTCGAAAGAATGTGCCTCGAATGTCCGAAGGCAATTCCCCTTCAACATCATTGAGCTGGTAATCGTATTCGATATCGAGATTTTCAAGCCCGCCGCGGCAGGAAGGTATTTCGTTGTCGCCTAACGTTTGCACACTCATCGCTAATCCTTTTTCAATTCCAAATTGGCTACACAGCCGTCAAAGGTTGATATTGTGTTGATTCTACACTGATTTTTAACGGGCTCGTCCGCTGACCCGACAATCCGTATCAGGGCATTTACAGGCTGCGGGTATCCATAAGCCGCTAGCTGTCCATAAGCCGCAGGCTATCTATACGCCGCAGGCTATCTATACGCCGCAGGCTATCTATACGCCGCAGGCTATCTATACGCCGCAGGCGCTTCCCCATCCAAAACCGAGACGCGCTCGCCATATCTGGCGTAGCCCGCATAATCCCTGACCGCCTGATGCTGCGCGCATCGATTGTCCCACATCACTAATGTCCCCTGCGTCCACTTCACACGGCATTGAATACGGGCATTTGCTGCAACATAACGATACAGACCCTGCAGCACCATCTCGCTTTCCCAGCGCGGGAGCCCTTCTATGTGGGAGGTAAAGCTCGGGTTCACAAACAACAAAGGCTGGCCGCTTACCGGATGCTGAACCACAACGGGGTGGCTCGCGTGAGGATATTCCTGACCCGCGCGTAACTTAACGCCGTAATTCCGAAGATCCACTTCCCCATCATGAAATGCTGTTTTGCCCGCAAGTAACTGTTTCAGATCATCTGAAAGTTCACCGTACGCCGCCGCCATATTGGCAAAAAGCGTATCACCGCCGCCGTTTTCAGGCACGCGTGTGACGTAGAGCAGTGATGCCAGAGGTGGCGCCGCCTCACAGCTCACATCAGAATGCCAAAGCTCACCATTACTCTGCTTTGCGTCCGGCGGCGTGTCGATCAGGAAAACTTCAGGATCTACGCCTTTGTTCATGAGGTTCTTATGAGACGGATGAATGTGGAGGTCACCAAAATAGCGACCAAAGCGTTTATGAGCGTCGCGGGTCAGGGTCTGGTCCCGAAACACCAAAACCATGTGTTGGGTAAAAGCCGCCTTAAGTGCCGCCACCTGATCGTCAGCGAGTGGCGCTGAAAGGTCGAGCCCTGAAATTTCGGCCCCGATGGCCGGAGTAATGGCTTGAATTTGCATGTCCCGCATTAAACCACTCGATGACTCGGCGCGCAAAAAATGGTAATACTGCGGTATAGACTTCTCACTACGTCTATCTCTCTAATCGGCAATTTAGTGGGCAGTTACAGACAACAAAAAGACAACAAAGAGGAATTCCCGATGTCAGAAGCGATTGCTGAAAAACCAAAAAACACCAACCGCGTGATTTATCCGCCTACCTTTGCATCACTCGACGAAGAACGACGCGATCGAAAACGCAAATTGACGACCGCACTGCGCGTCTTCGGGAAGTTTGGGTTCGATGAGGGTGTTGCGGGCCACTTTACCGTTCGCGACCCCGAAAGACTGGATCACTTTTGGGTTAATCCTTTCGGCCGTTCATTCAAACAAATGAAGGTCTCGGATCTTATACTCGTTAACCACGACGGCGATATTGTCGAAGGTGATGGCGCGCTAAACGGTGCTGCTTTCGCCATACACTCGCAGATTCACAAGCACCTGCCCCATGTGACGGCGGCGGCTCACACCCACTCCATCTATGGTAAGACCTGGTCTGCCATGGGCAGACTGCTCGATCCACTCACCCAGGATTCCTGCGCGTTCTATCAGGATCACGTCTTGTTTAATGATTTCACCGGCGTCGTGCTCGACACCTCAGAAGGCCAAAAAATCGCAGAGGCACTGGGCAAGAAAAAGGCAGCCATTCTGCAGAATCATGGCCTACTCACCGTCGGACAAACCGTTGAAGAGACGGCATGGTGGTTTATTACCATGGAACGAACCTGCCAATCTCAACTGATGGCGGAAGCTGCAGGCAAACCGATTAAGATCCGACCCGACATTGCTGAATTGACTTCAACACAGGTGGGCCAGCCGGTTGCGGGCTATTTCAGCTATAAGCCGATACAAGATGTCATTCTGGCCGAACAACCCGATATGTTTGACGACGAATAGCGCCCCCGCGGGCGACGCCCTGTCGCCCGCCACCACTACGCCCTCGTAGCTTAGCTGGTTGAGCCTCATGGGTTCCCTATCAATAGGGCGCCGATACAAAGCTGCTAAAGCGCTCTAAACCGCCTCAACTTCTGCCTTCAACACCGGTCTCGCGTTCATGCGTTCAAACCATCCTAAAAGATGCTCACTCTCAAGCTGCGATCCCAGATTGGTTGAAAAAACCGCGATCATAAACACCGATATGTCTGCAACGGAAAACGCACCACACAGGAAATCTCGGCCAATTAGACGTTGATCACAGCGCTGATAGCTCAGGCAGTGCTGACAAAGGCTGGCTCGCCTCAGCTGTGAGCGCCCCCCAGGTTCACCCAGAAATACGTCACGTATCAGCACACCGACGCGCGCCTGGTTTTTATCTCCCTCATCTTCCCAGAGCCTTCATCCAGCCATACTTAGGAGATATCTGGGCATTAGAGGCGCCGCGGGGTATTTGTCTTCGAGATATTCTGCGATCACGGTGGAATCCCAAAGCGTGAGGTCTCCGCCCATCAAACCGGGCACCTCGGCGCGAGGGTTCTTTTCAAGTAACTGTGCGGGCCTGGGCTCCCAGGCATTTTCTTTAGTCCAAGGCACTTCGATGATTTCACAATCAAGACCCTTTTCGCCAAGCACCAGCCGCACCTTAGCGGCATTGTTACTCAATACTCCTGATATTATCTCCATCACTAACCCTCTTTTTGATGGCCAGGCTTATCCAATCCCGCGCCTCTCGTCGCGGCCCGCACAAGTTAGCTTCATCAAAGCCTGGTGCAATTACCAAGCAAGTAATGAAAAATCCGTACTGACACTCTGAACGTACACAGATAAACTCCGTGACAAAGTAGTGTGAATCTCGTGACTAGCCCAACCAATCCGACAGATCAGAGCGAGGCAAGCCTCGGCCCTGCACACGATGGCCCGGTAAACCAAAGCCCTGCAGGGGAAATCCCTGCGAACAAAAGCCCTTTGGTAAAAGACCATGCGGTGCTGCTCATCAACTTAGGCACACCAGACGCGCCGGAAGAAAACGCGATCCGCCGATATCTGAAGCAATTTCTATCGGACCCAAGGGTGGTGGATTTCCCTAGATGGCTTTGGCTGCCTATTCTTAACGGCATCATTCTGCGTACCCGCCCACCCAAATTAGTCGAAAAATACCAACTGATCTGGGGCACAAAAGACGGTCCGATTCGCAACATTACGCATGCATTAGGACGGAGATTGCAGTCACTGATGCCCGATGTGCACGTTGCCACGGCCATGACATACGGTTCACCCTCGGTAGCATCAGTACTGGACGGACTCACTGAGTACAAAAAACTGACGGTGCTACCGCTTTTCCCGCAATATGCCGGCGCGACAACCGCCGCAGTCCGAGACGAGTTAGATCGCGCCCTGGCAGGCAGGGAAAACCAGTGGGAAGTTCAATTCATCGAGGAATATCACACCCGGAAAAGCTACATTACCGCCCTTGCCGAAAGCATTCGGGAAAACAAAGCATTCAGAGAGGGGAAGGCAACCCTCATCTTTTCGTTCCACGGCATCCCACAATCACAGGCGAAAGCCGGTGATCCGTATCCCGTCCAATGCGAAGCCACCGCCAAACATGTTGCCCATGCCCTAAAGCTAAAAGACAATCAATGGCGCATGACTTACCAGTCCAGATTTGGGCCCTTGCCATGGCTACAGCCCTACACAGACAAGACCATGGAAGCGCTACCCGATCAGGGCGTCAAGGAAGTGCTGGTAGTCTGCCCCGGGTTTTCCGCCGATTGTCTTGAGACGGTAGAAGAAATCCGAGTGCTTAACCGGGAAATCTTTGAAGCAGCCGGCGGCATCACCTTCAACTATGTAAAAGCATTAAATGCGTCCTGGCGCCATGCAGAAACCATCAAAGACCTAATCACTAACCGAGACAACCCTTGACCCACGTCATCGCGATGGGTGAGTGCATGTTGGAATTGGCACATACCTCTGAGCAAACTCTACAACTTGGGTATGCCGGTGATTCATCGAACGCGATGATCTATTTGAAACGAGCCGCACCCCGAGTTGATATCACTTACATCACCGCACTGGGCGATGATATCTACAGCGACGGCATGATCAAGCACTGGCAGGAAGCAGGCATCAATGTTCGTGTCGATAGGATCAAAGGCGAACTGCCCGGACTCTCAATCATTCAGAACTTTGAGGAAGGTGACCGATTCTTTCATTACTGGCGGGAACAATCTGCCTATAAACGATTGATCCCCCGAATGACTGAGAACCCCTTCACGGGGGCCGACTATGTTTACATCAGTGGGATCACTGTCGCAGCGACACCCCCGGATTATCGGGACACCCTGCTTGATTGGGTCGTTGAAGCCAAAGCAGAAGGCGCTGAAGTACTGTTTGATCCAAATTATCGAGGACGCTTGTGGCCCAATCCTGCGGCTGCACGCAATACGCTTGAACTATTCTGGCAGGTCGCTGATCGCTTTCTCGGCTCTGATGATGACATGGCTCAACTCGGTGATACCGACTTTGAAAACTTTGCTACTCATCTGCTCTCAGGCAGCACCAAAGAAGTCCTAATACGACGCGGCCCTGAGGCGTGTCTTATTTTTGAACACGGGCACAGCACTAGTGTTGCGGCCAACCCCTGCACACCTGCAGATACCACGGGCGCCGGCGACGCCTTCAATGGGACCTATCTGGCCGCGAGAATAAGCGGCGCAAATGCTGAAGATGCCGCGAAACGCGCCCATAAAGTTGCTGCAGAGGTCGTCAAACACAAAGGCGCGATTATTCCCCGGCACCTAACCAAGAGCTGAGAGCGTGCTAGTTAGCATGAGGCACTTTCCCGGCTTTGGACTACTTTTCCGCTGAAGGCTCCTTTTCCGCTGAAGGCTCTTTATCCGCTGAAGGCTCCTCCACCGGCGCCTTATAATTAAAACCAGCGACGCGGTCACGGCCTTGATCAACGGCAAACTGCAGGGCTTTGCCCGCATGCGCAATCAGGTCGTCAACGGATTCCGTGCCATGGAATGTCGTAATACCGCCGGAGGCAGTAACCTCCAAGGTATCATTGTCTTTGATTTGAATCTGGCTGATGAGATGGCTAATGCGATGAATAATCACGACTGAGTCTTCCTCAGAAGCCGCGGATAACAATAAACCAAATACATCGGTATCCAGCCTCGCAATCACATCCACTTCTCGGAGCGCAGCTTTCACAATTCGCGAAAATAGTTGCAGCGTTTCATTACCACTGCCCAACCCATGGCTGTCAACGATCGTAGCAAACTGATCAACTTGGAGTACCGCAACCGTAAACTCGTAGGTGCCCCGCTCGCTCATGGCCCGATGCTGGAATAGCACTTCCTTAAAATGGGCCTCGTTCGAACAACCCGTGAGCTCATCTTCAGTGGTCACCGAATCGAACTTTTCTTTTAGCGCTGTAAATTCTTCCTTCGTCGTTTCAAGCTCGCCTTCGGCTGTTGTTGCCCGGCGCTCCAGATTTGTCAGCGCTGCGTTAATCGCCAGCATCGGCGCGATCATCATGACGGCCATAGCAATACCAATCACTGGCCACTGCTGCGCGGAGCCTTCTGGCAACAAAAACAGGATCAACCCGAAGATCACTAGGGTGTTCGCTGCCATCAAAAGATGGATTCTGAACTTATTCATCCGCGAGGGGGTTCCCAACTGTACAATGGCGGCCATCTGGCCGCGCATTAATCAATACGCGATAATAACCCAATCAGGCTACACCATAACGCACCGGGATACCTTCAATGAGCTTCTTATTCTTAATTTACGCACTCTTCGTCGGCTGGACCGGCTGGAATCTAAGTCATCCCGCGTTTAATAATGGTCGTTTGGCCTTTGTCAGCTTTGCGGCAGGCTTGCCCGCAGCCGAGTTGGCACCCCACATCATCTTCTGGCAGGCCATTGGTTTGGGGTTTTTTGCACTCTTTGGCGGGGTCTGGGGGATTTTTGGGGTGATCGGCTTAGCACTCTGCATCTATGCCTGGGGCACCATGGCAATGAAGTACTACCACGGTAGCCGCATCGCACCGCTGGTGCACGACGCACTAGTCCAAGGGCTGGGAGAAGGATACGAGGAAGAAATCAAATCAGAATTTCGGAATCGATTTGTATCAGAGCCAAGCACTCAGCTGATTCGGCACCCATTTCGCCACAAAGACCCTGATGTGGAGACCATCAAAAACATCAGCTACGGCGATTTCAGACAAAGACTCGACATTAAACGACGTCAGAACTCGGACACAGGCCTGCTAGATAAGGATCAGCTAAAACCTGTTTTGCTGCACATCCACGGTGGCGCATGGACCATTGGCAAAAAGGATGATGGTCAGGCTGTCCCTTTGATGAACACAATGGCCAAGCAGGACTGGATCTGCGTTTCTGTCTCATATCGCCTCAGTCCGGATGCAACCTTTCCGGATCACATTATTGACTGTAAGCAGGCGCTGGTTTGGATCAAAGAACATATTGCGGAGTATGGCGGCGACCCAGATTTTATCGCAGTCACAGGCGGTTCCGCCGGAGGGCACCTTTCAAGCCTTGTCGCGCTAAGTCCTAACTACGCGCCATTCCAACCAGGTTTCGAAAACAAAGACACCACGGTTCAGGCAGCAGTACCTTTCTACGGTATTTACGACTTCGCGGACCGCGATCAGCTGTTCCCAAACGATTCCTTTAGCGTATTGCTAGAAGACAGTGTGATGAAATTGGATTTCGTGGGGAACGAAGATCTATACGACGAAGCGTCACCGGTTCATCACCTGACTGAAACAGCGCCGCCCATGTTTGTGATTCAAGGCACCCTAGATTCACTGGTGCCGGTCGAGATGGCGAGGGAATTTGTCGCCAGCCTCAGGGAAACCTCGACGCAAAAATCGGTGTACTTGGAAGTTCCTGGCGCCCAGCACGCTTTTGATCTCTTACCTTCACCCAGAAGCGAACTCGTCAAATTTGGGGTCGAAAAGTTCCTGACCTGGACCTACAGTCAGCACTTAAAATCAGATTGAGGCGTGCTGACGGACATTTCCTTGTCGGTAATAAACTCGATCAGTGCAGCCTGACCCTTTTCAGTGGCTTCGATACCACGTTTAAGTGCAACAACAATATCGTTCGGGTCGGTCACCCTTTCGCCGTAGCCGCCAAAAGCTTTCGCCATATCCGCATAGTTACCGGAAATATCGGTGCTTCGATATTTCTCGGTGGCAACCCGCATGATCGGCAATTCAATGGCCATGGAAAAGTTGTTAAACAAAATGGACAATATCGGCAATCTTTCCCGCACCGCCGTCTCAAAATCCATGCCGGTGAAACCGATAGCAGCATCGCCCCAAACATTAATGCATAACGCTTCAGGTCTGGCGAGTTTGGCACCCATAGCAAGGCCCAAGCCATAACCCAACTGGGTCGTTTTACCCCAACCGATATAACTAAGGGGCGTGGTGCTCACCCAAAACGGCGACATCTGATCTCTTGGACTACCCGCGTCATGGGTAATCACCGTATTGGCTTTATCGACCATCTGATTAAGTTCCCAGATGACCCGATACGGGCTGATGGGCCCATCATTATTCAATAATTTGGGCATCCAATCAGCCAACCAGGCCTCATTGGTTGTGCGAATAGCGTCACTCACGTTGGCGCGTGCCGTAGCCGTTGAATCATCTTCCGTCGCCATCGCCGTATTCAAAGCCTGCAAGGTTAACTTCGCATCTCCGGTTAGCGTGTACTGGGCA
This sequence comes from Candidatus Azotimanducaceae bacterium, assembly GCA_047634795.1. GTDB lineage: Bacteria > Pseudomonadota > Gammaproteobacteria > Pseudomonadales > Azotimanducaceae > UBA9659. The sequence continues at coordinate 35,692 of JBLIIB010000003.1, forward strand.
GGCACGTCTTTGTTGAGGTCCATCGGATCAAGCGTCGCATGCACAATGGTTTTGCCCTTAGGCAACTGAACACCAAATCCTGTGAGCGCAAAACTGCAGCCAATACCGAAGATCACATCGGCTTCATCCAGAAATTGATGAACCGTGCGCGAGATCGCTCGACCGCCTGAACCCAAAGACAACGGGTGGTCTTCGGGGAAGGCGCTCTTACCTTCGAGACTGGTAGTCACCGGGATATTCCAGGTTTCGGCCAGCTCCTTTAATTCGGCCCAGGCCTTGGCGTAGTGAACACCTTGTCCAGCGTAAATTACCGGATTTTTCGCCGACGCCAGCAATTGGGCCACTATCGTCACGTCGGCAGGGTCTGGCGACGTTCTTGACTTAAAACTAGGGACATAGTGAAAATCATCCGGTAGCTCTTCACGAAAGACATCTAAAGGCACCTCAACCAGCACGGGCCCACCGCGACCATTTCGCAACTGAGAGAAAGCCCGCCGCATCACTTCAGGCAGACTCCTGCCCACGGCTAAAGGCTCTGCCGATTTGGTGATGTGCTGCATGTTCAGGGTCGAGTTGAAATTAGGGAAGTAGTTAGCAATGCGACGCTGGTATCCGCCTGGAATCACCAAAATCGGCACCGATTCGCTATAGGCCTGCGCAACACCACCAAAGGCATTTTCAGCACCAGGGCCATGCTGCATCACAAAGACACCAATATCATCACCGGAACTCAAACGGCTGACGGCGTCGGCCATGTGCAGCCCCACTCGCTCCTGGCGCACTATAATCGTTCTGATATCCGCCTCAGCGGCAGCTTCAATGATCGGGTTAACCGGATAGCCGATAATAAATTTTATGTTCTCTCGCTTGAGAATCTCAGCAATGGCATTGGCGATGTTCATGGGTTTTCCTTTTGATCAATCAAGCCGCTTATTGGTCTACTTATTGGGACCTACCTATCGGGGCTTATCGATTAGGACTTATCGATTAGGGCTTATCGATTAGGGCCACGGCTCATGGGATAAGGTTGCCACCGCTCTAGTTTAACTCTAGGCAGCACCGAGGGGTTTACACAGCTCATAGGCCACTTGCCGTCGAGCACCAATCTGACTTCCCGACCGACCCGGCGACGGGTCTCTGGTCGCATTCGATCTGTCGCAGATGCTGCATGGGGCGTCAACACAACGTTATCCATATAAAGCAGCGGATTATTTAAATCAGGCGGCTCCTGCTCCAGGACATCAAGACCGGCAGCCGCGATCTCGCCGTTTTGCAACGCCCTGATCATCGCTGCTTCGTCTATGGTCGGGCCACGTCCACAGTTGATAATGGAGGCCGTGTTTTTCATGGCAGCAAATTCCTCGTCACTGATCATTGCACGGGAGGTGTCATTCAGCCCCGGATGAACCGACAGAAAATCAGAGCGTTCAACCAGCTCTCTCAGCGATGACACAGGCTCAACACCTTCCGCAGTCATCTTGAGTTCGCTCACATACGGGTCGTATGCAATCACGTGCAATCCGAACGGCCGGGCTCGCCTGGCGACCGCCGTTGCTACATTGCCAAAGGAGACCAGTCCAAGAGTCTGCCCCCAGAGCCTGGGTATTTGTTCCAACATAGGCCGACCCTTGTACCATTCACCCTCTCTGACGATGTTGTCCATCAATTTGATCCTGCGCGCGCAGGCAAGGAGCAACATCATGGTGTGATCCGCGACTTCTTCGATGAACACGTCCGGAACGTTTGTAACAACAATGCCAGCTTCGGTCGCAGCATCCACGTCAACCATGTCAACGCCAACACTACCCACGCCAATCACCGAACATTTCTCAAGCCCAATGATAATTTTTCGGTTGATGTGGATGCCCCAGGATGTGATTAACGCATCAGCATCTCGCGCACCTTCAAGGAACGCCTCAGGGCTGGACCCATCGACTTCGACTATTTCCGCCACATCGGCTAACGATTCCAGTTCGAGTGAATATCGTTGCTCGACAGCGATTTGTTTAGCTAAGGCGGGTAACTGCATCGCAATTTTTTTCTTTGACATGCACTGCTCCTGATTGGGCGCTTAATTAGGCCCCTGACTCGCCGACCCTATTTGAGCGCAATCTAAAAGCGATTTTGAAAGCCACTTAATAACTAACTAACGGCTATCTAAACCTTATCAATCTTTCCTAAACTAAAGACCTGACTAGAACAACATACCGGAAAAGATAAAGAGGTGCATAGCGATGCAGTGGCGGGTTGGAAACCTAACAGTGACGCGGATTGAAGAAATGGCGGGCCCGATGTTCGACCCCATTAGGTTCTTTCCTGATTTTGATCCTGCTGTATTTGAACAGCACGCGGACTGGCTTTACCCCGATCATGTTGATGCAACAAGCGGCAACATTATGGCCAGCATGCATTCTTGGCTAATTCAGACCGGCCGCCACAACATCCTCATTGATACGTGTGTTGGTAACGACAAACCTCGCCAACCTTTTAAAGATTGGCACGAATTGAACAGCCCGTGGCTAAAGAATTTTGAGGCAACCGGCCTCACACCGTATGACATCGACTTTGTGATGTGCACGCACCTGCACGTTGATCATGTTGGCTGGAACACACGTTTGTCTAACGGCCAATGGGTCCCGACGTTTCCGAACGCAAAATATATTTTCAGCAAAACAGAATTTGAATTCTGGGAACGTGAACGAGCAGTGCCTGACCCTACTACTTTTGCCAGGGTCAACAATCAAACCTTTGATGACAGCGTAATGCCGATCCTACATCTCGCGGAACTCATCGACGGTGAAACTGAAATCATCGCAGGCCTGCTTAAAATCAATCCGGCACCCGGACACACGCCCGGTAGCATCACCATAGAAGTGTCAGACCAGGGCGAGCTGGGACTCTTCACGGGCGACATCTGCCATCACCCAATACAGGTCGCAGAACCCCATTGGAACAGTGCGTATTGCGAGCTACCAGACGCTGCAAGAGCTACGCGCGCCCAAGTACTGGACTACTGCCACAACCATCAGGCGCTGATCCTACCGGCGCATTTTGCCGGCGGCGAGACCCAAGGCTATGCAGGACGTATCCAGGAAAAAGATCAGGGCTTTAGGTTTAACCCCGACTAGCGATTTGACTCCGACTAGCGCTCAACCCAATCTTCGTCGAGCAGAGCAAAAAACTTGTCCACCATTCGATAGGTCAGACCCCAGACGACTTCATCATCCACCTGGTAACCTGGAAATTCCACCCGCTCACCGCCCACCGTAAATTCAGCGTGGGTGTGCGAGTCTCCGGTATGCATCGCATCCAGAGAGCCCCACATAATATCAGCCACTTCATAGTTAGGTGTCATCTCAGCACTTGGATCGGTTAGCTCATAAACGAACGGCCAGACCACCATATCGAGGTCTCGGCCGCGCGGATTGGCTTGAACAGATTCTATTGCACCGATGTATCGACCGCTGGTCGCTAAATCGAGACCTATTTCTTCCAAGGTTTCCCGCTCGGCGGTATGCCTCAGCGTCTCATCAATGGATTCATAGTGGCCGCCAGGGAATGCCATGTGGCCTGACCAAGGGTCAGTGTCTGTCGTTGCACGTAAAATAAACAATGCTTCGGTCTGATCCTCCTGCCGGCGCAGCACCACAGAAACCGCAGCATGGCGTGTTTCTCGCCGAATAGGCGGCTGAAACAGCTCATGCACGGTGATGGCACGCTCAACTTGTTCGAGCGCCAAAAGGTGCTTCGAACGCTTACGATTGGGAGAAAAGGACAACGGAATCCTATACCGCTTATATGCGGATTTGGTAAAAACTTGTAGTATAACTAGAACACGGTATTCCTCTTATAGATTATTCATGCACACTAATCACTAATCTGGAACATTGATAAAGCCCAGCCATGATCATCAGAACGTTTCTCGTCTTTTTTATTGCAGCCTTAGTTCAGGGTTGTGCTACCAATCCCGTGACCGGGAAGAATGAACTTTCCCTGGTCAGCTCAGCTCAGGAATTAGCTATTGGGGAGCAGCAATATGTGCCCACCCAACAAACTGAAGGCGGCCAGTATTTAGTAGATGCAGCACTGACCGCTTATGTGCAAGAAGTCGGCAATCGACTCGCGGCGGTCAGCGACGTCAAATTGCCCTACGAATTTGTTGTACTCAATAATTCCACGCCCAATGCATGGGCTTTGCCCGGCGGCAAGATCGCCATCAACCGCGGGTTGCTGGTGCAATTGGATAACGAAGCGGAACTCGCGGCGGTTTTGGCTCACGAAATCGTACATGCTGCAGCGCGACACGGAGCCAAGTCGGTGGGTCGGGGCATGCTCCTGCAGGGCGCCGTCGCCCTCACGGCGATTAGCCTGCAAGATTCAGGCTATGCAAACTATATTCTTGGCGGTGCGTCTCTCGGCGCCCAGCTCGTTTCCCAGCGATATGGCAGGCAGGCAGAGCTCGAATCCGACCTGTACGGCATGGAGTACATGGCCAGAGCGGGCTATGACCCCGCGGCCGCGATCTCGCTACAAAAAAAGTTTGTCGCCCTCAACAAATCGAAAAACCCCGGTTGGTTGGAAGGCTTGTTTATGAGCCACCCTCCCTCCCAACAGCGCGTCGATCAAAATACCGAAACCAGCAGTACACTGAAAGCCGCAAACGTAAAAGATTGGGAAGTAGGAAAACAGCGATATCAAAATCGACTGGCTTACCTCAACAGCAAGTCTGAGGCATATCAGGCTTTTGATCAGGCCGTTACACTTCGAGCAAAAAAAGAAAATGAAGTCGCGCTTAGAAGGATCAACCGCGCCATCAGCATAGAGCCCAGGGAACCACGATTCTATGGTTTTAGAGCGAACCTCAGCCTCAACGAAAATGCATTTGATCAGGCCATTTTGCAATACTCAGAGGCGCTAAGTCGAGATGACGCCTATTATGAATACTACCTTGGCCGCGGTCTCGCCTACGCCAGAACGGGCCTAAAAGAACAGGCAAAAATCGATCTGGAACGTAGTACCTCGCTACTACCTACCGCACTGGCGGCAAATGAACTGGGTGCAATCGCACTTGCCGGCGGGGAAAGGGCAACCGCAAAAAGCTATTTCAGGAAAGCCGCAAACGCCAATACTCCTGTCGGCCAGCAAGCCGCACTCAACTTCATTCGATTGGACCTCGCAGACAATCCCGCCCCCTATTTCACAGTCACTGCTGCCGTAAATAATGGCAACATCACTATTTTGGTGGTAAACAAATCGGGCATCAATGTCTCCCGCACCGGCATCGACGTCGCGATTCTGCTCAACGGCGAGGAATATCGCAAACAGATACAAAGCGGACCCATTGCAGCTGACGGACAGGTTCGCCTGGCCACCGGCTGGAGGCTTGAAAGCCCTGACGAACTAAAGGCAGCGAAGGGCATCGTTGTGGCCGCTGACTATTGACTCGGTTGACCTAACCGTCAACGGCAACGATCCGCGCCAACAATCAGCGAAGTAATCCCAGGCGCTGAAACTGCTCGTCCGGCGCTTGCACCTCCGTTAAGGCATGCCGCAACATCTCCATCATACCCCGCTCAAGAGGCTGACCCGTGAGGTTACGCGCTTCGTCCGGGTCTTCATCAATATCATAAAGATAGTGATCCCCCACATTGGGATTCATCGCCCAGAAGGGCAATTGATCACCTGCTGCAAACGGTTGCCGTATTACAGGAATGTCACTGTTGGGCATAAAATCCAGAACCGCGCGCTTGTCTGGATTAGGTAGCCGCAGGCCTGGCATGGAGTTGATGGGCATCGTGGACCACCGGTTCGACCACATCGACAAGGGGTAACCATCTCCGACAGGCGCTCGCGCATATTTGGTTTTCCCGTCACAAATTTGCACCCATTGGCCGAAAACACCCCCCAAGACATAGTCTCTTATCTCGGTTTTTTCACCGTTAAGCAGCGGCAAAAGGGAATGTCCGTGGGTCGTGTAAGTCATTTCAACATCAAATAAATCCGCGAGGGTCGCATTAATATCGACATTGGTCGTGAGCGCGTCACAGTCCGCGGCCGCCACGCCCGGGGCCGCCACCATCAATGGTGTATGCCCAAGGGGTTCAAACTGAGGAACACGTGGTTTACCCCAGATGTCTTTTTCCCCAAGGTAGTGCCCGTGATCTGTGCACAGAATAAACAGGGTGTCCTCCCAGAGATTATCGCGATCCATCACATCAAGAAGCCGGCCGAGCCAGTGATCGATCATGCTGAGTTTTGAACCATAGTTCGCTCGGATATGCTGGCCCTCACGCTCGGTAATCACCCCTTTTTCCACCCCGCCAATAGCATAAGGGGGCCAGATAATGGGCTCGTCATCCCAGTCCTGATCGTACATACCGTTCCAGGGTGCAGGGGTATCAAAAGGCTCATGAGGATCAAACTCATCAATGAACAACATGAAGCTCTCGTGAGCTGAGCCATGATCACCCAGCCATTTTGCCGCGGCGTTCAGCGTTTTGGGGCCAGGGAAGTCCAGCTCCTCCTTAAAATAAGTGCGAGACAAATCATAAAGGGATTCACCGCGACCACCGTGCCCCTTTTTGCTTGCAGGCAATGCCGGCGATCCTATCCAACTCGGGTCAGCACGGGTTTTCCAGGGGTCACTCTCATGACCGCGAAGGTACTCCCATGCTTTGAAATCTGTATGGTAGTTTTCACCGCCCACCTCAAACAAATGTGGGTGGTCGCTGAACAGCATCGTAGGGATATCTTTGCGCCGAAGGTGATAGGTAATGGGACGTTCCCACAATTCAATTGATCCCCAGGGGCGCCAGAGGAAATCCATCGCGCCAACCAGTATATCGTGACGCGCGGGCATGCATGGGAGCGAGCCGGTAAAGTGCTTCTGAAAAGTGACAGACCGTTTCGCCAAACGGTCAATATTGGGCGTGCTAAATTCACGGCCGCCATACTGACCAATCATATGCCGATTCAAACTGTCGAGCAGTACGACAACTGCTTTAGTAGGCTTCTTAATCACTTTTTCATCCCTTCCTCATCACTTCGCACCTTAAGGCTATCGTTAAATTTTTCGCCTGGGACGTACGTAGACTGAACGCCTGATCAAAAACGATCACTTCGGTTCATGTTATGATCAGCCCGATGCGATCTCTTGATAAACCCACCTCAACCCCGCGCACTTCCCGATTCCATAGTACGTTTAAAGCGTTCGAAATTCCCAACTATCGCTGGTTCTTCGCTAGCTTGTTCGGGAATTTTGCATCTATGAATATGCAAATGTTTGTACGCGGTTGGCTCGTGTTTGAAATTACTCACAGCTACGAAAAACTGGGGTGGATGACCGCCGCAGGCGGTGTCGCCGGACTCATCGCCGCACCCCTAGGCGGCGTGATTGCCGACAGGGTTCGTCAAAAGAAACATGTCATTCAGCTTTCTGGTATCTGCAATTTCTTGATTACTCTTGGGGTCACCTGGCTTATTGCGGACGGGTCCCTCGTTTTTGAGCATCTCCTTTGGGCATCAGTTCTCCAGGGTATTGTCATGAACATGATGATGCCCGCGCGGCAGGCCTTAACTAAAGACGTTGCAGGAGTCGAGCTCTTAACCAACGCCATCGCACTCAGCACATCCGGGATGAATACCGCACGCCTGCTATTGCCCGGACTCGCTGGCGGACTGGTTGCAGCGCTGGGCGGGGGCGACGGCAATATCGATCCCGCGAAATGGGTTTACCTTGTGATGGCCTGCCTTTATCTCGGCAGCGTATTCGGTCTCTTCATGGTCAAGGTCGATGACAATCCGGCGTCTCAGGACGATCACAAACCGTTCTTGACTGAGCTTGGGCACGGCTTTCGCTATGTCTTTCGAACGCCCACTATTTTCATGCTGCTCGGGTGTAACTTCCTGATGGTGTTTTTCAGCCTGACCTACTTCATGCTGTTGCCTGGCTTTGTGAAAGAAATATTAAATGAAGGTCCAGAAGGATTGGGACTACTAATTTCCATTTCCGGTATCGGCTCGCTCGCAGGCTCCCTCGTCGTTGCATCTCTGCCCAATAAAAACCGAGCTAGAGCACTATTATACGGCGGCTTTATCATGGGCGTTGCCCTGCTTGGGTTTGCCATGTCGACGCATTATTGGTTGTCCGTTTTTCTTTTAACCTTTGTGGGATTCGGTCAGGCAGCCCGCATGTCTCTCTCTAACGTGCTGGTCCAGTCTTATGTGGATGACGAATATCGGGGGCGCGTGATGAGCATCTATATGCTTGAGATGGCGGTGCTCAGCATCTCGATTTATCCCGTCAGCCTCGCAGCGGACCGATACGGCGCAGATTGGACGGTGGGCATCTCGGCTGCCTGCCTGATCATATTCGTCACAATGCTGTTCAAAATTCCTGCTTACCGAAACCTTAACTAGATGAAGCGCTAAATCAGGGCCTAGGCCTGGGGACTATATCCCTGCGAGTTGTTGACGCCCAATCTAATCCCAGCTTGTTGCACATAGTCAGTCTGGCATACTGGCCGCGACTCAACGTACGGCTAATACTATGCATAAGCATTGGGAGAACCCTGAAGTCACGGGTTATGGCAGACTGCCCGCGCATGCCAACCTGACTCGGACAGGCCAAGAAATCAGTCTGGACGGCTCGTGGCAATTCAAACGTGTCGCCAATCCTGAAACAGGCTTGGACTGGCTATTCGAGGACACCGCGGCCTGGCTTGAAGTATCCGTACCGAGTCTCTGGACAATGGACGACAATGTTCCGGAAGACCGTCCTATCTATACCAATGTATTAATGCCCTTTCGCGCAGAACCCCCGCACATTCCAGCCAACCCAACAGGATTATATCGACGCACCGTCACGCTCACCGACGCCTTCATAGCCGAGCGAGTCGTTATCGCGCTGAACGGCGTAGAGAATTGCTTCTACCTCTACTGCAACGGCGTTGAGATTGGCTTCTCCAAGGATGCACGCCTTCCGGCGGAGTTCGATCTCACCGAGTACCTGCGGGCCGGTGACAATGAATTGGCCATCAAGGTACTTCGTTACAGCGACTCAAGTTACATCGAAGATCAGGACCAGTGGTGGCATGCAGGTATTCATCGAAGTATTCGTTTGTACCGGACGCCAAAGGTCTACATTCGGGATGTCTTCGCCAAACCTGATCTGAACCTCACTAATGATGATGGTGAACTCTCAATCACAATTCGGCTCGGTGATTTTAACCGCAGCACCATGAACCACGAGGTTCGATGTCGAGTTACAACCCTCACAGGCGAACCCGTTACCAACGAGATTAGCGCAAGCATCTCACCATCAAATTTTTATGCGGTCACAGGCAAAGGCGCGCTTTTAACCGTCGATACCAAAATTGAACGAGTAAAAGCCTGGAACGCCGAAACACCTAATCTGTATCTGCTGCAAGTCATTCTCTTTGATGACATGGCCAATGAAATTGAACGCTGCGCACTCAGGATCGGGTTTCGCAACATTAAAATTCAGGACCGGGAACTGCTGATTAACGGCGTCGCCGTATTGATTCGCGGCGTCAACCGACACGATCATAGCGACACGACCGGCAAGGTCATCGACGAAGCATTAATGCGCCGTGACCTTATAACAATGAAGCAGCACAATATTAACGCCGTCAGAACCAGCCACTATCCCAATGATTCAAAATTTTATGAGCTTTGCGATGAGCTCGGCATGTACGTGGTGGACGAGGCCAACCTTGAAGCCCATCACCACTACGCTCAACTCGGAGCCGACCCATACTGGTCAAACCAGTTCCTGATCCGGGGTCAACGGATGGTTGAACGAGATAAAAACCACGCCTCGATCATTATGTGGAGTGTTGGTAACGAAACCGGCTTTGGGCCAAACCACATGGCGATGACGGCGTGGATTCGTGAGTATGATGCTTCGCGGCCGATCCATAATGAAAGCGCCATTTGTGAGCAGGCGGTGCAGCAACTCTGGAGCGAGAACCACCGCGGCACCGATGTTGTCTGCCCCATGTACCCCTCGGTCGACGAAATCATTAACCACGCAAAAAACAGTCCGGATCCGCGCCCACTCATCATGTGTGAGTTTGCCCACGCCATGGGAAACAGCTGCGGCAACCTCGCAGAGTATTGGGACGCGGTTGAAACCTGGCACGGCCTGCAGGGCGGCTTTATCTGGGAATGGAAAGACCACGGCATTAAGGACACAGTAAACGGCATTGACTACTGGGCCTATGGCGGCGACTTCGGAGAGATGCGGCATGACCTAAACTTTGTCTGCGATGGACTCTGCTGGCCCGATGGCACACCGCATTCATCACTCATTGAATACAAGAAGGTGATCCAGCCTATTAGTGTCACTCAGTTGAGTCGGCATCGATTCCAGGTCGACAATAAACAACACTTTTCGGGTCTGTCTGCCTACTCGGTCACATTTCAATTGCTGCTCGACGGCGAATGTATTAAGACAGCTGCGCTTCCACGCTTTGACACGCCACCCGGTTACCTGCAGGCGTTTCACTTCAATCCTCAGGATCACGTGGACGAAGCGCTCGCCGATCGAGAAGTCAGTGTGATCTTTGAATTCCACATTGATGAAGCCACTTCGTGGTCTGATCCAGACCACCTGGTAGCCTGGGATCAAATCACACTTCAGCGCGCTGCCAGATCGAAAACAATGACCCGCGCCCGCAAACTGGACATCCACGGGGATAACGACAAGCGAATAGTCACATCGGAAAACCTAGGGACACTTCAATTTGACGCCGAAGGATTAGCCGCATGGCATTACGGCGGAAAATCCATCATCACCGGCCGGCCCCATGCCAATTTCTGGCGCGCACCAATCGACAACGATGGCATCAAAGGCTGGTCAGGGCAGGATGAAAAAGCACTAGGACTTTGGCGCGCTGCGGGCCTTGACGACATCCAGTGGCAATCGTCAATTCACTTCGACACAAAAAACAAAATCACTCAAACGGAAATTGGATACTGCACCGCAGGTAAGCTACAGGTCATCACTACCTATCAATTGTTGGACGACGCGCTGGGTGTAAAACATTCCTTTACGATTCCAAAAGCCTGCCTGGATCTACCGAGAGTTGGTGTGCGCTGGCAGTTAAACGCTGAGTTCGAAAATTTGGCGTGGCTTGGGCATGGACCTCATGAAACCTACGCAGATCGAAAAGTTTCCGGCAGGCGACAGGTCCATCACTCAACGGTTAAAGATCAGTACGTCCCTTACATTCTTCCGCAAGAGCATGGTAATCACACAGAGGTAAGCTGGATGACACTCGGCGCCCCCGACATGGCATTAACAATGACCGCGAGCAACCTCATCGAAGCATCCGCCAGTCATTATCCTCATGAACTGCTGACACCGGCCTACCATACTTACGAAATAACACCCGACGATAACTGCTGGTTATCGCTCGATGTCAGACAGAGGGGCCTTGGAGGCGCCAGCTGTGGCCCGGACACATTACCGCAATATCGATTGGGTGCAGGACGATACGCACTGTCTTATCAACTCGAACCTTCTCAGCTAAAAGCGGGACCTCAGCATTGAATACCAGCAAGTCAGACCCGGCGGGGTTTGAAAAAACAGCCGAACTGGGAAAAACAGTCGAGCCAAAAAAATCAGAGGGACTAGATAAATCGACAAGCCGCATCTGGGATATACCCATCAGGCTTTACCACTGGGTATTACTCGCGCTTGTTGCCACGAGTATTTACACGGGCGAGAGCGGCGGCTTCAATGAAATGGACTACCACATGCTGGCGGGTTACAGCATTCTTGCGCTGCTCCTTTTCAGAATAACCTGGGGTTTTGTAGGCACCTACCACGCGCGATTTGTTAACTTCATTAGACTTGGCGCCATACCAGCATATCTGAAGGGTGAGCCGCACCCCGGCAAGCGTAAACCCGGCGGGCACAATCCACTTGGCGCCCTCAGTGTTGTCGCTCTGCTGCTGTCGATTCTTGTTCAGGCAAGCACCGGATTATTTGCTAACGACGACATTTTCTTTGAAGGGCCACTCGCTCATCTGGTTTCAGATGAAATGAGCAATCAGCTCACCAGCATCCATCATTTGAACATCAAGATACTTTATGGGTTGATTGCGCTGCATCTCAGTGCGATTGCATTTCATGAACTGAAGCGTGGGGAACGCCTCATACTTGCAATGCTTCACGGTCGCAGATCAGATACCGCGGGTCCGGACGTGCCTCTGAAATGGGTGCATGAACTCGTCATTGCCAGTTTGATTCTTGCCCTAACCGCGGGCGCAGTCTTCGGGCTGATTAACTTTGTTTAATCCGGAGAAACCTGTTTGGTCAAGATTCAACTAGCTTGATACGGGTCAACGAGGATCAGAGTCTACAGACCGATCTGACAATCAGAATCGGCCTGCTTATGTTTCGAAACCTAGCTCTCAAAACAAACCTCTCAAAACAAAAGACTATTCTTCTTTATAGTCGTCATGACAGCCCTTACAAGAACCACCCAACGCTTGAACAGCAGGACCGATCAGTGACATCTCTCCTGATTTGGCAGCATCGGCCATGTCGTCTGCAGCATCCACAAACAGATCCATCGCCTCTGCGAACCCTTCGGGGTCTTCCCAAACACTGTCCAGAGCTTTTGATTTACCAACATCACTGCCTTCTGGGAAAACTTCCGGCGCTACTTCCGCAAGGCCTGCAATGCCGCTGGAATGAAATGCCAAATCACCCATATGAACCTGATTTTTCAGAATCACACCAATCGCCGACATGTGCCCGCCAATTGATTTCATAACCGCCTGACGATAATCAACCTCGACTTTTCCGTCTGCAAATCCTGCCTGTGCCAACCCAAGACCAGCGATGATCGCTGCGACTTTGAATACGCGCATTTAATGCTCCTTGTTTCTGCCACTATAAAAAGGAGATCAGCATACCCCGAACAGTCCTTTACATTCACCCACCGCGGTCAAAGAATTGACCTTCAGGTTAACGAATCGTAAGGTGCCGGATTGTACTGATAGAGCAAAACCAAGATGGCAGAACCTAAACCCTATCCGTTTGAAAAATCGCTAAAGAAGCTAGAACAACTTGTTGAGCGTATGGAAGACGGAGAACTCAGCCTGGAAGACTCTCTAAAGACGTTCGAAGAAGGGATCAAGTTAACGAGAGAATGCCAAAAGGCACTTTCTCAGGCAGAACAGAAGGTCAAACTCCTGATGGAGGAAAACGGCGAAATCACCGAAGCAGACTTTGAGGACAACAACGACCTGGAAGGCTAAGGAAACTCTGAATGATGGGGTATTAAGGTCGGGCCGCGCAGGTCGGGCCGCGCAG
>JBLIIB010000004.1:0-47020 GCA_047634795.1 Candidatus Azotimanducaceae bacterium
GCTCTTCCGATCTCGTCTTGCGGGTTGGGTCAATTGCATAAACTGCACGCCGAGGTGTGCGGTATTGTCTTTTTGATAACGGACTTTCACGGTCAAATTGAACTTGCTGTCTTCGTCAAACTGGACCTGACAATCAACATCGATGCCTTCGCTGAATTCGCCGTTCGTGTTTAACAATTCAAGTTTGGCGCCACCTGCTGAGATATTGATCACTTCCCCGGTCACTTCTCCGCTGGCAGAAATTAGTCGCATCGACGGGCGGTTCGAAATGCCGGGTGAGAACCTGAAGTCAGACCGCTTTTGATCGTAGTAGATATCGCTCGGCAGCGTGCAAGCGTAGGCGTCAATGCCATCTTGATTGTCAACTCCAGCGATCCGGGTCTTGAATCTGATGGGAACGCCTTTTAGTTTTCCGTGAACCACAAGCTCGCTATTTGGACCAACACGGATGTACCTCGGCATGATCTCATCGAGCAACAATGTTTCTGTCGTTGGCTCAACGCCGATGACCATCGTGGATGCGGTTTCGTTGGTTTCAGTTAGGATAATCTGCAAACGCGAATGTGCCTGCGCGAGTCCCTGCATTATTTGAGCGACGCGAATCTTGTCTGTTACCAGGTTGTCTTCTAATTCCATCAGCATTGTCTATACGGTGGCGTTCAATCGACCGGGCGAGCTATCAAACTGATATCCATCCTGATTGTATCCAACGGGGGAATCTTGCCTCCCTACCATGGTGTGAAGAATGCCTTGGACAAACGCATAGTTCTTGTTAATTTCTATACCGTTTCTCACATTTAGGTCTGCACAGGTTTGAAGCAATAGAGCGCGTTGTTGGTCAATATTGTGGGCATCGACATCTTGCTTTGATGCCTCCTCAGTTGCCGCAACTAAATTCTGCTCTGTTCCGGAGAGGTACTCTAGCTTGCCAAGCAATACTCTTTTCAGTTCGGTGATATCGTTCAGCCGATTGTAGTTTCCGTCGCGCAGAACTTGCTGCTCGTCCATGAGCAGCGCCTGTAAGGACTCTAGAACCTGGGTTTGTTCTTGAATATTTTGAATGATTGCGTCTTGCATAGGGTCAACTCAGGCTGTGGTGAGCCAGTTCATGGAATTGAGTTTCAGTCCATTCGTTAAGTTCATTTTGGTGCAACGTTTGGTCAGTGAAACCTTCTTCTCAAACAACGTATTGAGTTGTCCTGACGGGTCCAGCTTGGAAAGAGCCATTGTCAAGTCAGGCGCTCGAAATGTACGCATGTCCGCACACATTTCTTTTTCTTTGCGCTTTAGCGTTTCAAGCTCAACAACCTGCTGTTGTTTGTGATCAGACAACTCATAGAAGAAGTAAATTTCTTCGTCATCGAGCGCGACTTTTTCTCGATCCAGGGTGTTTTCCAGATTTTGAAGTAAAGAGATCTGAGAATGGTACAGCTCTTCGAGATGATTCAGCGACTGTTGTTCCATAGGATTACCTTGATAGTTCCTTTTCTTGTTGAATGATGCTGTTTGCGATTGACTCAGCATCGATTTGAAACTTGCCTTCTGCAATCTGCTGCTTGATCCGGTCGACTTTTGCCTGGTCTACATCTGGACTTGCACGAACCATTTCATCCAGCTTCTGCAGTTTTGCAGCTTGTTCAGTCATGGTGACCTTATCGGTGCTCTGAGTGCCGGGCTTAACGGTAACCGGGGCCTCTTTTGAAGCATTGGCCTGAGGTCGATTATTTGAATCAACACTTATGCCTTTGCCAACACCACCTGAGTTAATATCGATGTTCATAATTCTCTCATTCCTTTGCGTATGCCCGTTTATCGACCTTCGGAGCAAATTCTTTAAATATTAAGGGCTTATAACGGTAACAGTTCCGTCCTTTTGTACTGTCCCCTCGACCTTTCGTCGGGTTTGAGTGTTTTGAAGCCATATTCTCTCGCCAAGAACCCCGTCTTCAAGTGCTTCTGCACTGGCATGGACGGTGAGCAGACCCATCTTTATGCGCAACCCAACCTGGTCCCCTCTGTAGACCAGACTCGGTAAAGTTAACATGGCATCGGTTAGCACCGACCCTCCGGGTAGTGAACGAGTAGCCTGAAGCCCCAGGGCGGCTGACACTTGTCTGATTTGAGGCGATGCCGTTTTGATAAAAGTTCGTCGCTCCAAGCGTATATTGCTTCTACTGAGTGTCTCACCCCGGCGGACCGACCTGGCCAGTACCAATACGGGAACTTCAGATTCAATTCGAACCGGAACATAAATGGTCCAAAGCTTGGGATCAAGGCATCGAACCCCCACGGTGATGCGCTGCGAAACGGGGACGTTGTAAGGCATGAAGGCTTCCAGAGGACTTCCGCACGCCGTTAGCTTGAGTCTTTCATCCAGCTTCCCTGTGTCGATCTTAGTGACCATGACATCGTTTTTCTGGCTGAGCTGCCTCGCATAATTCGTGGCGGCCGATCGTATAGCTTCTATTGATTGTCTCTCCATGGCAGAACTTAAGGGCACACCGGTCACTAAGGTGATAACCAGTGTCATCAGCAACGTTGGCAGGATGGAATGCGTCAAGTGTTTGTCAGTTATTTTCATGTCTTCGCCCGTTTCGGCATTTTTTTGGCGTTTTATTGATCAAATACCGCCGTGACCATCTGTGTAACAAGAAGCATGCCAGCTTCAGCAATAGATCATTTTTCGGGTGATCCTGCCTGAGTCTTCTAATGCGAGTCATTCGGGTAAAGCGTTTCGATATTTTACTCTCGATGTTCATCCTCGATTCTCACCCCGGATTCTCCCCCTGAATTCTCCTAAAGCGGTGATTGTTTGCCGCCTAAAGTGGCAAAGGTTCGTCGTTTTCCGTTGTTATCGGTACGAGACGGATTTCCTTTAGCGTTTCTAAGGGGCTGGTGGCGTTTGGCATGGCGATTGCTAAACATTAACGGCAGCGAAATGAACAGCGTTCGCTCAAAGGTCCGAATCGGCACTACAGAGAAGAACTTGAGAAAAAGATGAACTGGGTAGACAACGCACTTAATACACACGTTAGCGCATTAAACGTTAGCGCAAAGCGAGCTGAAGTACTGGCGGCGAATTTAGCGAATGCTGACACGCCTAATTACAAGGCGCGAGATCTGGACTTCAGACAGGTGCTATCCGGTATTGGTGGTTCAGCGTTGAAAGGTCAAAGCGTGACGCGCAAGGGGCACATTGATTTCTCTGCCGGCGAAAAGCTCAACGTATATGAGCGAACGGATACAGCAGTTTTGGCCAATGGTAATACGGTGGCTAAAGAAGTTGAGCAGTCTGCTTTTACAGAGAACTCCATTCGCTATCTTGCCAGTCTTAGATTCCTGAACGGTAGTATTCAGGGCATTTTAAAAGCATTCAGGGGTGAATAAAGATGAGTCTATTTGATGTATTTGGTGTTGCCGGTTCAGCGTTAAGTGCGCAAAAAATCCGGCTGAATACCATCGCGAGCAATCTAGCGAACTCGGAAACAGCAGCGAGTTCGCCTGAGCGAACCTATAAGGCCCAATCAGCAGTATTCCAGGCCGTGCTTGATCAGGAACTCGGAAGCCAGGGCGTGACCGCGGTCAAAGTTATTGGTATTGCTGAGGACCAAACACCACCGCGACGGCAGTATTCGCCTCAGGATCCTATAGCGGATGAGCAGGGATACATCTATTTGCCAAACATTAATGCGGTTGAAGAGATGTCGAACATGATGTCGGCGTCTCGATCATTCCAGATCAATGTGGAGCTGATGAACACCGCCAAGGAGTTGTTAATGAGAACGCTTTCGATCGGTAAGTAGGCAAGCATCAAATTTAATTTGTACTAACGGAGTTTAGCCATGAACGTCATTGAATCACTTGGGCCAACGAACAGCCAAAACCCGAAGGCCCAGGCTCCCGACGCGCTGGGACAGCAGGACTTTTTGAGATTGCTGGTGGCGCAGATGGAAAATCAGGACCCGACCAAGCCAATGGACAACTTTCAATTTTTGTCTCAGATATCTCAGTTTGGAATGGTAGATGGTATTCAAAATCTTGAATCCTCCTTCGAAAGCGTCGCGAGTGGTTTTAAGAATAACCAGTTACTCGAAGCGACCAATCTGATCGATCGCCGGGTTGCTGTGAACAGTGAATTGACTTCGTTGTCAGGTCAGTCGCCAATTGAAGGAAGTCTTCTTGTTGAGGGGCCGGCTGACAATATTAGGGTCGAAATCAGATCGGCAGCGAATGGTGATCTGGTTTTTTCATCGTCGCTGGGTGGCGGGCAGCGAGGTGAACTACCTTTTGCCTGGGATGGAAGCAAAAGTGACGGGTCCAAGGCGAGTACCGGTAATTACATTGTTTCCGGCACGGCCGAATTCGCGGGAACTCAAACGCGACTGGATGTGATGACGATCAACCGGGTTCATGGAGTGACGAGTGGCGCGAGTGGCGGGATCAATGTGTTACTCGAGAGCGGCGAAGAAACGGACATTAATAGCATCAAACAATTTATGTAGATCGATAGATCACGTAGGGGATTTAGCATGGCATTTGCGACAGCAGTTTCAGGGATTAAGGCGTCTTCACAAGACCTTGGCATTATTGGTAATAATATCGCCAATAGCTCCACCGTTGGATTCAAATCCTCGACCGCACAGTTTTCTGATGTGTTGGCGGTGAGTTTGTCCGGTGGAGGCCAAGAGTCTGTCGGTAAAGGGGTTACGCTTTCGACGGTTCAGCAAGAGTTCTCACAGGGCAACATTAGTTTCACTAGCAATGCTCTGGACTTGGCGATTAATGGTTCGGGATTTTTTGTCCTGAGCGATGGGGGTGTGAGCGCCTATAGTCGGGCCGGGAATTTTCACGCTGACAAAGATGGCTTTATTGTTAACGACTCCGATAAGCGTCTTCAGGGTATTCAGGCGACAGACAACGGAGATTTGGTGGGGAGGGTTGGTGACCTCAAAATCGTATCAGGGCTGATTTCTCCGCAGTCGACGGCGGAAGTTGAAATTGCTGCAAACCTTGACGCTCGGGATAAGCCTCCTTTACTCCCTTGGGGTGGCCCCTTTGATGCCTTTGGGACCCCGGCAACGGCGCCGGACCCGGATATGTATAACGCCTCGACATCAGTAACAGTATACGACGGGCAGGGCGTTTCCCATGTCATGAGTATGTACTTCTCTAAATCATCAACGCTAAACGAATGGAATACCCATACGTTAATCGATGGTGTCTCAGTAAGTGGGCCAGACACGCTTACATTCCAGGATGATGGCCAATTTGACCCTGGCTCGTTGCCGATCAATCTATCTGTAGCGGGTTGGACGCCCCTCGATGCCGCAGGTAATCCCAATGGCGCGGCGACTCAGGGATTCAACATTGACGCTTCCAGAATATCTCAGTTGGGCGCTGATTTTGCAGTCAGTAGCGTTAGTCAGGATGGATTCACAACCGGTCAGCTTCGGGATCTCGAAATTGATTCTACTGGGATTGTGTTTGCTCGTTATACAAACGGGCAGTCGAGACAGTTAGCGCAGGTGGTATTAGCTAATTTTTCTAGTCCATCGGGATTGCGATCTACCGCGGGTACCGGGTGGGCAGAAACCAGTGAATCAGGCTCTCCCGTCATTAGTGTCGCAGGAACTGCAGGGCTTGGTCTGTTGCAGGCCGGTGCGCTGGAAGACTCCAACGTTGAGATCACTGAACAATTGGTTCGAATGATTGTTGCCCAAAGAAACTTTCAGGCCAACGCGCAGGTGATCCAGGCAGAAGATTCCGTGACGCAGACAGTGATCAATTTACGTTAATTGTACGTTGATCGGATGCTGGGATTCCCAGCTAAACAGAGGTTTATGACATGAGCATGATTAGGGAAATGGCGATGTCCGGCGCACGGGACACCATGCTGGCTCAGGCGGTAAATACACACAATCTCGCGAACGCCAGTACGCCTGGATTTCGCGGTGATCTTGTGCGGTTTACCGAGGAAGCGAATAACGACAATAAAAACCAACGCGTTTTCAATGGCGTTGATTTTGAGCAGGGCGTTTTGAAGGGAACTAATCGTGCGCTCGATGTGGCGGTGCATGGAAAAGGCTGGATTGCGGTTCAGGCGGCTGACGGAACCGAGGCCTACACACGTCGAGGAGATCTAAATATTGATGCGTTGGGTCGTCTGCGAAACGGAGCAGGTTTATCCATCCTCGGTAACGGTGGTGTACCGATTACGCTGCCGCCCTCTGCAGAAACGACGATTGGAACAGACGGAACAATTACTGTTCGTGCAATTGGTCAAAACCCTAATGCACTGGCAACGGTCGATCGTATTCAATTGGTCACGGTAGATGAAGATCAATTGCTAAAAGGCGATGACGGACTGCTGAGACTGCCGGAAGGCGTTGAAGCCCTAGTCGATGCGGACGTGAAATTGCTTTCTGGCACGCTTGAAAGCAGCAATGTGAATCCGATTGAGTCAATGGTTCGTATGATTGACCTTGCCAGAAGGTTCGAATCCCAAATCAAGATGATGCAAACCGAAGAAGAAAATGATCAGTCGATGACAAGTCTACTGAGAATCAGTTAACAGGAGCAAATGAGATGAACCAGGCACTATGGATCGCAAAGACGGGTCTCGAAGCGCAGCAAAACAAAATGGCCGCGATTTCGAACAATCTCGCCAACGCCAGTACCTCGGGATACAAGCGAAGTCGCGCAGTGTTCCAGGATCTGTTGTACCAAAATATCAGGCAGGTCGGCGCGCAGTCGTCGCAGGATACGCAATTAGCATCCGGTTTTTTGCTCGGTATGGGTGTGCGTACTGTCGCGACAGAAAAACTGTTCAGCCAAGGTGCTTTGGTACAGTCTTCAAATCCTCTGGATGTCGCTATTGAGGGCAGAGGATTTCTGCAGGTTCTGCGCCCAGATGGCACGTTATCTTATACACGTGATGGTTCCTTTCAGGTCAATGCCGAAGGCCAGATGGTGACGTCCAGTGGTTATGCTGTTCAGCCCGCCGTTAATATTCCCGCGGGTGCCCAGTCGATCAATATCGGCAGTGATGGCACTGTGTCGGTTCAAACTGCAGGAAGTCCCCAGCCTACGCAGGTAGGCACGATTCAACTCGTGGACTTTATTAATCCGTCTGGGTTGCAACCCATCGGTGAGAACCTTTATTTGGAATCTGCGTCGAGTGGATTTCCTCAAACAGGCACACCCGGTTTAGACGGTTTAGGTTCTCTGATGCAGGGTTTTGTTGAAAGCTCCAATGTAAATGTTGTGGAAGAACTGGTGAGCATGATTGAAACCCAGCGTGTTTATGAGATGAACAGCCGGGCGATATCGACGACGGATCAAATGTTGCAGTTCGTGACGAATAATCTATAGGAATTGTCTTGATGCGTATCATTGTACTGGTCGCTATCTTTGGATTGATTGGGGGTTGTGCTCAAACTTCTCGGGATGACATTGAAGAATTTGCGCCCATTGATTTGTCGATGTATGGCGTTCATAAGCCTCAGGTGGGCACTGGAACGATTTACAACGCGCAATCCAATAGGCCGTTGTTTGAAGATGTTCGCGCGGGTCGTCTGGGTGACATCATTGTCGTTCAACTGGTCGAGCAGACAGACGCTGAAAAGAGCAGTAACACAACGATCGCTAAAAACACTTCGAACACTGTGGCTGATCCGATCCTCGCCGGGAATCAAAAGGTGATTGGTAAAGACAACAATCTCTCATTCAACCTTAATAGTGATCATGAATTCAGCGGGGCTGCCGGCAGCAATCAAAGTAACAGGCTGCGGGGCACCATTGCTGTCACTGTCACGGCCGTATTGCCTAATGGCAATCTTCTAATTGAAGGTGAGAAGTGGGTCAAGATCAATCGAGGTAAGGAATACATTCGGTTGCGCGGTCTCATTCGGCCAATCGACGTGGGTAGCGACAATGCGATCGTTTCAACGCGTATAGCCAATGCGGAAATATTTTATGGCGGTAAAGGCGAGTTGGCCCAAAGCAATTCGCCTGGCTGGCTCTCACGATTTTTCATCAGCCCACTTTGGCCATTTTAGCGATTAGCAAGGAGTCTTCCGTGAAATCACTGTTCTACATACTTTGTTTTACGTTCATCGCCACGTGCGCTGATGCGAGTCGCATCAAAGATGCGGCGTCGATATCGGGCGTGCGCGGTAACCCGTTGCTGGGTTATGGATTAGTGGTGGGATTGAGCGGCACCGGAGATCAGACGTCGCAAACATTTTTTACCATCCAGGCACTCAAGAACATGTTAAATCAGCTCGGTATCAAGACACCGCCGGGTGTGAACCTGCAATTGAAAAACGTAGCAGCCGTGATGGTGCAGGCGGAATTGCCGGCGTTTGCGAAAATTGGCCAGAAGGTCGATGTGGTTGTTTCTTCGGTTGGTAACTCCAAAAGCTTGCATGGCGGTTCGCTCGTCATGACGCCGCTCAAAGGAGCGGATGGGAATGTATATGCGATAGCGCAGGGTAGTTTGGTCGTTGGAGGTTTTGGCGCTGAAGGCTCGGACGGATCTAGTGTGACGGTTAATGTGCCGAGCTCGGGACGAATTCCTAATGGCGCATCAGTTGAACGTCTGGTGAAGACTAACTTCACATCAACTCCGACACTGGAGCTGAATCTACACACACCGGACTTTACAACCGCGCAACAACTGGCCACCAAAATCAATCAGGTGATGGGAGCTGGTGTTGCGGTTGCGCGCGATAATGTGACCGTTGAAGTTTCTGCGCCCACGGACCTGTCAAGCAAGGTGGCGTTTGTTTCCGAGCTGGAAAATCTTGAGTTTCAACCCGGCGTCGCATCAGCGCGGGTCATCATTAATGCTCGAACAGGCACGGTGGTTATTGGCCGGCACGTCAAAGTGTTAACCGCCGCGGTATCGCATGGGAGCCTGACAGTTTCTATCGCGGAGGCAACCCAAATCAGCCAACCCGCACCATTTAGTCGAGCGGGCGAAACCGTTGTTGCAAAGGACAGCCAGGTTGTGATCACGCAGGAGAACAATCCAATGTTTTTGTTTGAACCCGGTGTATCTCTGAACGACCTGGTACAGGCCGTCAATAAGGTGGGAGCGAGTCCCGCTGACCTGGTTTCGATTCTTCAGGCACTCAAGGAAGTTGGCGCCCTCCAAGCGCAACTGATTGTGATATGACGTCTTCGGCAAGTCTATCGGGCGGGTCTTATCATGATCTTGCGGGTCTCGCCGCCCTTCGCGGCGAAGCGAAGCGAGGTGACAAGTCATCGCTTGAGCAAGTCGCCCGCGAATTCGAAGCGCTGTTTGTCAACATGATGCTTGATTCTGCGAGACAGTCGGTGATCAAAGGCGGTTTGTTTGAGTCACCTGCCTTGGATTCGTATCTGGAAATGTTTGATCAGCAGTTATCAGTATCGCTATCGAACTCCGGAGGTATTGGGCTCGCAAAAACGATTGTCAGTCAATTGGAATTCCTCC
Source organism: Candidatus Azotimanducaceae bacterium (assembly GCA_047634795.1). Taxonomy (GTDB): domain Bacteria; phylum Pseudomonadota; class Gammaproteobacteria; order Pseudomonadales; family Azotimanducaceae; genus UBA9659. The sequence continues at coordinate 9,479 of JBLIIB010000004.1, forward strand.
GGCAAACGAGCGATGAAACCTCATCAAGTATTGAAGAGGAAAATATAGATGGCTAATTCGCTGAGCATTGCTATGACCGGCCTGAGTGCGCTACAACGAGCCGTCGCAACGACTAGCAACAACATTGTAAACGTGGGCACCGAAGGCTACAGCCGTCAGACCGTGAGTTTTGAAGCCGGGCCGCCAACGGCCTCTGGTGGTTTTTACCTGGGATCCGGCGTGTCATCCTCGGCCATCGAACGTGCTTATGACTCTTTTCTGGTGGCGCAGGTGAAGGACTTTACTGCCTCGAGTTCAAAATTAGATACGGTCGCGTCATTGTCTGCTCGATTGGACGATGTGCTCGGCGATACAGAATCAGGCTTTAATCAAAACATTCAGACCTTCTTCGGGGCGATGCAATCACTGTCATCGAATCCCTCGGGGGTGCCAGAACGCCAGGTGGTGATAGCGGAAGCGCAAGCCCTGGAGAGACAGGCACAATACCTGGACTCGACCCTTGATCAGTTTGAAAACGAGGTGAACTCCAGACTTCAGTCGCTGACGGATGAAGTTAACCTGATTGCGGGTAATATCGCGCAGGTTAACGGCAGTATTGCCTCACTACAGGGTACCGGTGGATCACCCAATAGCCTGCTTGATAAGCGAGACTCCCTGGTCAGGGATCTGGCGAAAAGAATCGGTGTGTCCACCATCGAATCGGAATCCGGCGAGATCAACGTGATGGTAGGTAGCGGGCAACCCATAGTGACCGGCGTCAATTCGTCGGCGCTCAGTGTCATTCCTAGCAAGGTCGATGGAAGACGCCTGGATATCGCTTTTTCGATCGGAAATGGTAGCGATGTCGCCATAACCAAACAAATTAAGGGTGGCGAGATGGAAGGCTTGCTTGAGTTCCGTGACACCATCCTTGAGCAAACAAGAAACGACCTAGGATTGGTGGCCGTTGGTATATCAGAAGCGGTTAATGCACAGCATAAAAAAGGTCTTGACCTCAATGACCAGTTTGGCTTGAACTTTTTTAGTCCGACAGAGGTGGAAGTACTTGCCAATAGTGGGAATGCGGGCAATGCGACGCTGAGTGCGACTGTTGCTGATGCCTCGGTAATGCACCCCAGCGATTACCAGGCTAGTTTTGATGGCGCTAATTGGAACATTAAGAGGATGTCCGATAGCGTCATTTCTACTGTTGCGCCGGGAACGGTGAGCCTGGACGGACTGTCGTTAACGCTTGGCGGGTCTCCGGCAAATGGAGATCGCTTCCTGATTAGAGCAACACGTAATGCTACCAGTACTTTGGAAGTTGAGATAAAGCGCCCGGAGCAAATTGCAGCAGCACTGGCGCTGCGCGGTGAAACGGCTTCCGGCAACGTTGGTTCAGCGGCCATTGATCATGTGGTGATAGACGATGCGACATCACTCCCATTGGCCGGCAATATTACACTGACATTTAATCCGGATGCGCTCGGTGCGGGTGTGCCCGGTTTTGACGTGTCAGGGATAACACCTGCCGTGTTTGCTTATGACCCGGCATCGGATAGCCCGGGTAAAATCATGACGCTTACCGGAATTGGGCGTATTGAGGTGAGTGGTCAACCATCCGCGGGCGATGTGCTGGTGGTGCAAAACAATACGGGCGCACGGGGAGATAACCGCAACTTGTTGGCGGTTGCTGACCTCCAGAGCGCAAAATTACTGGCGAATTCCCAGGCGACTCTTCAAGACTATTATGGACGACTGGTTTCAACGGTCGGGGTAAAAACCCGCCAGGCTGAAGTCAACGCCTCGACGGAAAACGCATTGTTGCAGCAGGCTGAGACCGCGCGAGAGGGCGTTTCCGGCGTCAACCTAGACGAAGAAGCCGCAAATTTGTTGAAGTTACAGCAGGCATATCAGGCGGCCGCAAAAATCGTTTCGGTTGCCGAGACGCTATTCCAAACACTTCTGGCAGCCACGCGGAGTTAACGATGAGACTCTCGACGAATCAGATCTATCAGCAAGGCATCAATGTCATTCTTGATCAGCAGTCGAAACTTGCAGAAACGAATCAAAAAATCGGATCGGGGAAAAACCTTCTTCGTCCATCAGATGATCCAGCGGCCGCCGTCAAAGTGCTTTCGCTGACATCGGAAGCGGGCAATATTGAACAGTTCTCTCGCAACATTGATACCGCAAGAACGCAGCTGTCCCAAGGTGAGCAGGCGATGAGCCAGGCGGGAAATGTGATTCAGCGATCTCGCGAACTCATTGTGCAGGCTAACAACGATGCGTTAAGTCCGTCAGACAGAGGGGCGATTGCGATTGAACTCGCATCATTGCAGCAAGAAATGTTGTCGTTGGCGAACTCTAAAGATGAGTCTGGCAACTACTACTTTTCGGGCTTTCAATCAGACACGGCGCCTTTTCAACGAACGTCTGATGGAATTGCCTATGAGGGTGACCAGGGAACCAGAATGTTGCAAATTGGTTCGGGCATTCAGGTTGAGACCCGACCCAATGGTCAAGCTGTCTTCGGAGATGTGAGAAGTGGTAATGGGACTTTTTCGGTGTCAGCTAACGACGCGAACACGGGAAATACGACGGTTCAATCGTCGATTTCAGGATCCTTTGTGCCCAATAACTTTGAACTGACATTTACTCAATCTACCCTAAGCGACCCCATCACTTTTCAGGTGGTCGATGGGCTTGGTGCGGTCGTTGCAGGTGGGAACTATGTTGAAGGCGAGGTTATAACGTTTGGCGGTGTCAATCTGACTTTTGCGGGAACACCTGAGCCAGGCGATCGCTTTTCTGTGAGCCCGTCAATTAACGAAAGTGTTTTTGACGTGCTGTCCGTCGGTATAGATGCACTCAATGCGTATTCTCAGAATGGCCTGAATTCAGGCTTGCTACACAATAAAATGGACCAGGTGCTAGATGGTCTGGATCAGTCGCTCTCCCATCTGCTGGATGAAAGAGCATCGATTGGCGCGAGGCTTAACTCGCTGGATTCACAGCAAGAGGTTCATGACAAGAACCTGATTAGTTATAAAGCGGCTCTGTCAGATATTCAGGACCTCGATTACGCGGAAGCGATTAATGAACTAAATTTACGCCTGACCTCATTGCAGGCAGCTCAGCAGGCTTATATAAAAATACAGGATCTATCGTTATTCAGATATCTAAACTAACGGTTAAGCCTTAGGGTTGGGGAGGCCGCGTCAGATCAGGTGTGGCCATCTATTCCTGAATCTATTCCTAAAAAATTAAGCATGTGATGCAGACATTATCCGGTTGTTTAAAGCTACCGGATTGTAATTCTGCGTTAAAGATAATTTTTATGTCGCCGATATAGTTTCCAACGGAGCTTTTGTTCCGGTGAACGGAACTATATTGGGGAATACGCTATGCCTCAATATAGACCTAAATCAGGCTTATAATGAGGAACGAGAACATGGCGCAAACTATCAATACGAACATTGCATCGATGACGGCTCAGCGGAATTTAAACAGTTCTCAGTCGAGCCTCACGACATCGCTGCAACGACTTTCATCAGGCCTTCGAATCAACAGTGCAAAGGATGACGCAGCGGGACTTGCAATTTCCGAGCGATTCACTTCCCAGATTCGAGGTCTTTCCCAGGCTGCTAGAAATTCCAATGACGGGATTTCTCTGGCTCAAACCGCAGAAGGTTCACTAAAGGAAGTATCTAACAACCTTCAACGAATAAGAGAACTATCTGTTCAGTCGGCTAACGCCACTAACAGTTCATCAGACCGGGCGGCCATTCAGGTGGAAGTGGCCGAGCTTGTCGCCGAAATCGACCGGGTCGCTAGTCAGACGACATTTAACGACACCAAGTTGCTGGATGGGACATTTTCCAACCAGGCATTTCAGGTGGGCGCAAACGCTGGCGAAACGATTAACATCTCTAGTATTACTAGCGCCAGAACCACTGATCTTGGCGCCGCATTCTCTGCGACGGCAACGGGTACTGCTGTGACTGGTGCACTTTCAGCAGGGGATCTGCTGGTTAACGGTGTCGATGTAGGCGCAGTTGCCACCGGCGATGCTAAAACGATCGCTGCCAAAATCAATACGCTTTCTGGTACTAATGTCACCGCCGTAGCGGATTCGCTGACCGTGGCTGGTGCGTCTATGACCGGCGCCGCTTTGACGGGCACAATCACCGTTAACGGAGTCAATACTGCAAGTGTCACCACAACCGGAACTGAAGCCACTGACCGTGGTTTGATTGTCACGGCGATCAACAATATCAGTGCGGCAACGGGTGTTACCGCGGTGAATTCGGGTACTGATGGTAACGGCGTTGAGCTTGTGGCCACAGATGGACGAAACATTACCCATTCTTTTGACACGCTTACCGCTGCTGCAACGGGTGTAGGAACGGCTGCTACGAATCGCAGTACCATCTCACTTTCTACCACTTCAAGTAGCGGTATCGCGCTATCAGGAGCGGATGAAGCCAACGCGGGTTTTACCGATAATCAAGTGGCTGCGGCCTCCCTTACCGGTACAGCTGTCGCAAACCTTGATGTTTCTAGTGTTTCAGGGGCTAACGCAGCAATCACTTCGATTGACGCGGCCTTGGCCACTATTAACAGCTCAAGAGCAAGCCTGGGTGCTATTCAGAATCGATTCGAATCTGTCGTATCCAGTCTACAGGAGAGATCTGAAAACCTCTCCTCTGCAAGATCTCGAATTCGGGATGCTGATTTCGCCGCAGAGACAGCCATGCTGACTCGAGGTCAGATATTGCAGCAAGCTGGGACCGCGATGCTGGCGCAAGCCAACTCACTGCCCCAGAGCGTTCTTTCTCTCCTTCGTTAACTTAACGAGTCTTGGAGAGAAATTATTACCTCAACTTTTGGAGTGGTTACCATTGGGTTCCACTCCATTTTTTGAGACGAGTCAAAGGAAGCTTTGGCGTTCGCTAATCATGATTCGGTAGTGAAAGCTGATCATTTAAATCATTGAGAGGACAGTGCGCTGATCCCCGAGATATCAAAAATTCAGGCCATGAGGAAAGTCTTGTCCGCCAAGCGGCAAGCTAGTTCCGATGGTCAGGCGAATCAACCGCCGTCGGATGGCGTGATGCCTGATCTTGTGGATGAAGAGTTGTTCCGCGAGGCTTTTAGTAATGTCTCGAATTACCTGCAAAACATCAACCGTGAGATTCATTTGCATGTTGACGATTCCATGGGTATGTACTCTGTATCCTTTGTCGACAGGGCCTCTGGCCGTACGCTGAGAACGATTCCCCCTCACGAGGTCGTCAAGATATCAAGTCACATCTCCTCGAACATTGATGATCCTATTAAAGGCCTTCTGCTAAAAAACAAAGCGTAGGTATTCTTTGGCATCAACATTGCATTATTCAACGCTCACTAAGGCTGTCTGTTTGACTACCGTTGACTTTCCGGTGAGTTGAACGAAAGCAAAACTCATTTGCGATATCGTTTGCGATGTCATGTGTTGAGAGTATCAAGGCGTTAAATTTTTCGGACGGCAAAGATCTGCCTTCAATGACCCTGGAGAAGGTTATTCATGATTACGGCTAGCGGTATAGGCTCAGGACTCGACGTTGACGGGTTGGTCACCCAATTGGTTCGGGCTGAAAGCGAGCCGACTGAATTCAGGCTCAACAGTCAGGAAGGTTTTTTGTCGGCCGAGTTGTCTGCCTACGGGACACTCAAAAGTGCGTTGGCGACCCTGCAGGCGGCGACCGGGCGAGTGCGAAGCGCTAGTACGTTTGAGCAGCGTACCGTTCAGTTATCATCAACCGACGCCATTGATGTCAGTGCGAGCAGTAGTGCGCCCATTGGCAGTTTCAATGTTGAGGTCACTCAACTTGCCGAATCTCATTCGCTGGTGAGTGGTGCTTTTACGAGTGAAGACGACGCGGTCGGCACAGGCGCTCTCACCATACGCTTTGGTACCACTGATTATGTTGTCGGCACGGACACGTATAACGGATTTACATTAAACGAAGATAGTTCAACATTTACCCTGCAACTCGATAGCTCCAACAATTCACTTTCCAGCGTCAGGGACGCCATTAACGATGCTGATGCGAATGTCAGCGCAGCGATTGTGGATGACGGTTCGGGCTTTCGGCTTCTAATTACGGGGAGTGAACCCGGGGGCGAAAACAGCCTCGAGATTTCGGTGGTAGACGACGATGCTAATGATACCGATGCTGCGGGACTGTCGGCACTGTCTTTTAATGCTGGCGCCCACCATCTAGAACAGACCGTTGCGGCCACCGATGCGGTTTTGACGCTCAATGGTTTGTCCATCACACATGGCTCTAACACTGTTACCGGGGCAGTCGATGGATTGACGTTTAATCTAAAGCAAACCACGCCTGAGGCCGTTAGCCTCTCCATCACCAAAGACGATTCAGCAATTAAAAGTGCGGTCAATGAGGTTGTGAATGGCTTTCGTGCATATAACAGCGTGGCCAATCAATTAAGTCGATTTGATGAATCAACCTCTAGAGGTAACATTTTGCTAGGAGATGGGACGCTGCGAACTGTCTCTTCTCGAATACGTCAAGTTTTGACCGACCCCGCCGATAACATTTCTGCGACCTTTAGAACATTAGCAGAAATTGGTATTACCACTGACATTAATGGCAACCTCCAGATTGATGACGCAAAGCTTGATCAGATTATTGATGAGAACCCCGAAGAGCTGGCGCGAATGTTTTCAGTGGTTGGGACAATTGCCGACGATCAAATTTCCTATGCTGCTGCAACATCTGCAACCAAAAGCGGTGACTATGGCATTACTGTTAGTCAGTTGGCCACGAGAGGAACGTTTAATGGCAGTTCCGCTTTGCCGGATTTCGACTTGGGCGGGACGGTCGTGATTGACGGGACCAACGATGCTTTGACCATCGCGCTTGATGGTGTTGCGGGAGGCGAGTTTTCATTGACTCACGGGACTTATACGACCGGCGCTAGTCTTGCGGCTGAAATTCAATCGCGAATTAACGCGGTCGAAGAGTTTAGCGGTTCGGGCCTTTCAGTTGACGTGAATTTTGACGTGATCAACAACCGTTTTGATATTCAAAGCAGCAGTTTTGGATCTTCTTCGAAAGTAGAGATTTCAGCGATTGACGCGACGACATCTACCTCACTGGGTTTTTCTGTGGGCGCGGGCACCTTGGGTGTTGATGTCGCTGGTACGATTGATGGTTTTGCCGCGACCGGTAATGGTCAGGTTCTAACAGCGGGCGAAGGGTCTGGTGCAGAAGGGCTGACGTTGACGGTTACCGGCGGTGATTTGGGCGTTCGGCCATCCATATCTTTTGTTCGTGGTTTGGGTGACAAGCTCGATTCGGTGATCACAACGCTGCTTGCAAGTGATGGATTGATCGATGCTCGCACCTCGGGAATCAATGACAGCATTGAACAAATTCAGGAAGACCGCGAAGCCCACCTGCTTCGTATGGAAACGATAGAGTCGAGGTATCGGGCGCAGTTTGGCGCTCTGGATACTTTAATCGCGCAATTACAGAGCACCGGAAATTTTTTAACCTCAGCCTTGGCTTCACTGCCAGGCACCAGCCGCAACTAAACAAGAGGAATTAGCTTTGAATATGGACACCGCAATACAGGAATATCGAAAGGTCGGCGTAGAGACAGCTTTTTTAACCGCGTCGGCTTATGAGCATGTCGCGTTATTGCTAGATGGCGTGATCACCGGGCTGGTCGCCTCCAAACTGGCTATTGCTCAAGGCGATATTGCAGGAAAGGGTGAACATATCAGCCGCGCGTTGAATATTGTTGATAACCTTCGGGCCAGTCTTGATTTTGAGCGGGGTGGCCAATTAGCTGAACGGCTTTGGTCTATTTATGACTATGCTGAAGTACGGATGCTTGAAGCAAATATTTCGTCAGATTCAGAAAAGTTGGATGAAGTCATTGGCTTGTTCAAGGAAATTCAGGCCGGATGGCAAGCCATTGAAAATGACATCGACAAGGTATGATATGAATCAGGATATCGATCTTTCGACCCTATCTAATCGGACTGCGTTACTGACGCTTTTCGCGACCTGTGAGGAGATGATTCTTCTAGCGGAAAAGGGTGAATGGGACAGAGTTACGGAGCTCGAGGCTCGCCGTAGTCGCGAACTAGTGGATTTTTTTGCAGCGCCCATGAAAGAATCAGAGTCAGCCGTCGCCAGAAAGGCGATTGTGAGGCTGTCAGAGTTGAATGATCGACTGGTTCAAATAGCGTCTGGCGCCAGAGATGAGACTGCCGTAAAGCTTAAGCAAGTTCGTACCGGATCCGAGGCGCAGCGGATCTATCAAAACTCAGGTAAGCACTATTAGCGCCGAATTCCTCTCCCCCCGTAGCATTACTAATGCGTTTCAATCTTGTTCAGGATTTGGTTTCATTTTCTGCTTGACCGTTTTTAAATGTAAACCGGACGTTCCTGATGCTCGCTTCTGATTGAGCACGCTGGACTGTTTGTTAAACCTCTGCAACAGCCCTCTGCAACAGCCCTCTGCAACAGCCCTCTGCATTAGAACTCTGCAACAGCCCTCTGCATTAGAACTCTGCAACAGCCCTCTGCATTAGAACTCTGCATTAGAACTCTGCATTAGAACTCTGCATTAGAACTCTGCATTAGAACTATGTACCCGTCAATTTTGCCGGATCATTGCGGCAGTCCATTGACACAAAGCGATACTGATTGATTGATAGTTGAAGTAGAACCGTCAACAAACCGTCGCCATATTCTGACACCCCTCGTTAAGTCCTTGAAAAATAAGCTACTCGTCGGCTGGCACGGGAATTGCTCTTATTAGCTCAGACTCCACTAATCAAAGATAACGGTCATGGACATAAAAAAAATTCTTCTTGGGCTTGCTGCATTAGTGGTGGTCGTTGCTTGTAGTGCCGGTGTGTCTGTCATGGCAATGATGTACGTCATGGATCAGCAGAAGTTGCCGGTGGCTGGAGACGAGATCGTGGAAGAAGCGGTGGAGGAGCCGGCCCTTTATGTTTCTCTCGCACCCCTTGTGGTGAATTACACCCAGGGCACTTCACTGCGGTATTTACAGCTCACCGTTGAGCTCATGACTAGAAGCCCGGATTGTGTAGAAGACCTCAATAGCGCTATGCCCGACATACGCAACGCCCTCATTCTGCAACTGAGTGGTAAGTCCTATGAAATGCTGGTGACACGTGAAGGTAAAGAAAGCATGCGTACGCAGATTCAAGAAGAAGTGAATCTGCTCCTGGGGGACGGTGAAAGCATTGAGTCTGTCCTTATCACCAGCTTCGTTATGCAGTAACCGGATATGAGTGATCAGGTTCTTACACCCGAAGAAATCGACACACTACTCGATGATAGTGAAGTCACAGCTGACGGTGCTCCGGTGTCGGCGGAGGCTGTCAATTTTGATTTCGAAGAACAATACGACCTTCTGTTGGCGAGGATGCCCAAGCTAAAGAAAGTGACTGAGCTAATCAAAAAAAATCTCGGTGAATCGTTTTCTTCTCTTTTTGGTAGGGAGATTGAAGTCACGATTCCCTACATGCAAACACAACGTTTCGCTGACTTTATGCAGCGTGTGCAGGACCAGAACAATTTCAGTGTTATCGAGATTCAGCCACAAAAAGCCAAGGCCTTGATTCATATAGACCCGCAACTCCTCTATGTCTTGGTTGACCAGTATTTTGGTGGGTCAGGCCGTATGACCGGTCTGGATTTTGAGAAGTCATTGTCGGCGACGGAACAACGACTGTCGGTTCAAATTGTAGAAGCTGTGCTTCGTGAATTAGATGAAGCGTTTACTCAGGTCTCTGCTTTTAGCTTTAAGTACGTGAAAACGGAAGATGCCAATGGTGCTGGTCAGGTTATGAGTTTCACCGATATCGCCGTTTTGTTAGCCATTCAAGTCACCATGGGCGAAAGCACCGGTGAAATTCAGCTCGTATTACCTTACTCCTGGCTTGAAACCATTCGGCCCCTCTTAACCAGTCAGAACAGGGTTGAAGAAGTCCAAGATCAGAAATGGAAAGCAGCCTTTGCCCGTGAATTAGGCGTGGTGGAGGTTCAGGTTTCCTGCAGCATCAACGGTCCGAGCATGACATTGAGCGAAATACTCAAACTTAAAGCCGGTGATGTGGTGCCTATTCTTCGGCCCTCGCTAGTCATTCTCAACGTCGAGGAACTTCCTGTTTTTGAGGGAACGCTTGGTACCTCGCAAGGTAAGAACGCAGTCAAGATTACACAGCTTCTGGATGTTACTGAAGCCTCTTAAGTATCAACGAAGGAATTGTTTAGATGTCAGATATCAGCAATGAAAAAGCGCAGGAGGCACCGGAGTTTGCGGCGTCTTCCTCTCACGGATCATCCGGAGGTGCCGTTGGTTCGCCTGTGCGCCCAGAAGAACTTAACCAGGAATTGATTCTGAATGTGCCGGTAAGTCTCGCTATCGAAATTGGCAGAACGACTCTCGCAATCGGTGAGCTTTTAAACCTGAACCCCGGTTCGGTCGTCGAGTTAGATCGTGCCGTGGGTGAGCCGCATGACGTCTTAGTGAATGGAACGCTGATTGCGCACGGCGAAGTGGTGGTGATCAATGAACGATTTGGCGTTCGATTCACGGACATCATCAGTCCTAAAGAGAGAGTGAACAGACTCAAGTGAGCCGTTCTCCTTTCAACAAAGTGATTCTATGTAAGTCTGCTGTTCTATGGATAGTTGGCGGAGTCGCTATGAGTGTTTCAACTGTCGCTCATGGCGCATCCAGCGAGTCATCGGAGCTGTACAGCATCGACAAAATACTCTCCGTTGCTGCATCACTTGCGGCGGTGTTGTTAATGGTTGTTGTTCTGGGATTTTTTGCGAAGCGGTTCAGTGGTCAATTCGGTGGTAACCAATTGATTAAGGTGCTGAGTAACTTGCCTTTGGGAACCCGGGAGCGCGTGGTGCTTATTGAGGTTGGCGAGAAACGGATTCTAGTGGGTGCATCCCCGGGATCTGTATCCGTATTGCACGTATTTGATCAGGATGATCCGAATGCATTGCGTTCGGTGCAGGAAATGCCCGCGGTGATGGAGAAGCAGACATGATGAGATTGACGTTATTTTTGCTCGCCGGCTGCCTCGCTTCGATGCCTGCGCTAGCAGAGCAGGGACTTCAGTTACTTACGGCGACGCCTTCTGAAGATGGCTCTCTGACCTACTCCACCAGCCTGCGTGTGCTGATGATTATGACGGCAATGAGTTTGTTGCCAGCATTGGTGATCAGTATGACTTCATTTACACGAATCATCGTTGTTCTCGCAATCCTGCGGCAGGCTCTCGGCACGGGACAAACGCCGTCTAACCAGGTGCTTTTGGGACTTGCCTTGTTCCTGTCAATTTTCATCATGATGCCCGTCGTTGACGAAATTTATCAGGGCGCGGTAAAGCCTTACATGGAAGCTGAAATTAGCGCAGATGTCGCGATGGAGGCAGCAGCGCCGCCGCTCCGCGACTTTATGTTGAACCAGACGCGAGAAAAAGAATTGGCACTTTATTCTGAACTGTCGGGTCAAGCGGCCTATGAGTCAGTCGATGACATCCCTTTTCACGTACTTGTGCCCTCGTTTGTGACCAGCGAACTAAAAACCGCCTTTCAAATCGGGTTTCTGATATTTCTGCCTTTCCTCGTGATTGATCTGGTGGTCGCCAGTGTCTTGATGTCGATGGGCATGATGATGTTGTCGCCCATGCTCATATCGTTGCCTTTCAAGATTATGTTGTTCGTCCTTGTTGATGGCTGGACGCTGGTCCTGGGTACACTCACTGCAAGTTTTCACGTCTAGGAGTAGCGCGCCATATGTCACCAGAACTAGTGATTCAAATTTCACAAGAAACTCTGCGGGTTGTGGTAATGCTGTCGGCACCACTCTTGTTGTCTGCCCTGGGCGTTGGTCTCGTGATTGGCTTGTTTCAGGCCGCAACACAAATACAGGAGATGACATTAAGCTTTATTCCCAAGCTAATGGCCGTGGTCGCCGCGTTGTTTATAGCGGGCGCCTGGATGTTACAGGTCTTGAGTGATTTCACTATTCGACTTTATGAACGAATACCGTACCTGCTCGAGTAGACGCAGATGATATTTCTAAACGAACAACTTTTACTTGGCTGGGTTCACTCCTTTCTTTGGCCGTTTCTGAGAATCAGTGCGATGTTTATGGCGGCGCCCATTTTTGGCGCGAGATCGGTGCCTGTTCGTATTCGTGTTTCTCTCGCGTTGCTAATCAGCCTGGTGATTGCGCCATTGGTCAGACCCGCCGAAGACATAGACATCGTTAGCATGCAGGGTCTTATAGTCGCTGTGAATCAGATTCTTATCGGCGTGTCCATGGGCTTTCTTATGCAGTTAATGTTCACCTCGCTTGTCATCATGGGGCAGTCGATGGCGATGAGTATGGGCTTGGGTTTTGCATCTGCGATTGATCCTCAAAATGGGGTCAATGTTCCTGTTGTTAGCCAGATGTTCATGATTATTGGCACGTTGCTGTTCTTGAGTGTCGATGGTCACCTCATGATGATTGCGAGTCTTGTCTCCAGCTTTGAGCTCTATCCAATTTCAACCCAGGGGATACTGGATTCAACTTTTTACAATCTCGTCAACTGGGCGGGCTATGTTTTCCTCATGGCACTTGTCATGGCGTTGCCACTGATGGTCACGGTTCTTTTGGTGAACCTCGTTTTCGGCGTCATGACAAGAGCAGCGCCTCAGCTGAATATATTCGCCGTCGGTTTTCCGATCACTATCATCGTCGGCTTCATCATGATGCTTGTTTCAATGCGAGTATTTGAAGTGCAGGCGTTGCAGTTGTTTGAGGGCGGAGCGGAAATGCTGTTTCAACTGTTCGGAGGCTCCAATGTCATCTGATCAGGACAGTTCGCAGGAAAAAACCGAACAACCCAGCGAGAAGAAGCTAAAAGACGCCAGAGACAAAGGTGAAGTTCCTCGTTCAAGGGAGCTCAACACACTGACCTCACTCATGACTGGCGGCCTCGGCATGTTGTTTTTTGGGGGATACGTCGCGAATTTACTTGCATTGGAAATGAAGCAGGGCTTGTCGATTAGTGGGGAAATACTTATCGATTCCGACCTCATGCTGACGGCCTCGCGTGACGCCTTGGTGAGCGGCCTTTTCCTGTTGTCACCGGTCTTGATTGTGATGTTCGCTTCTGTTTTTGCAGGGCCGCTGCTGATGGGTGGGTTTATCTTCCGCGTTGAATCACTCTCGCCGGACCTAAAGCGTATCGATCCCCTTAAAGGGCTGGCGCGCATTTTTTCTATGAACGGCCTAATGGAGTTCCTGAAGGCGTTCCTCAAATTTGTGGTGATTGCTGCCGTGTCATGGTGGTACGTCGGCACTGTTTTAGACGAGTTGTTGGCGCTGGGTGCCGAGAGTGTGAATCACGCCTTGAATCATAGCGCGACATTACTGACGACGGCTTTTCTGCTTGTGTCGTCGGTGTTGATTTTGGTCGTGGTCATGGATGTCCCGTTTCAAGCGGCTCAGTTCACCAAAAAGCTGAAAATGACGAAACAGGAAGTCAAAGACGAGATGAAAGAAACCGACGGCCGGCCGGAAGTGAAAAGTCGAATTCGGGCGCTGCAGCAGGAAATCTCTCAGCGGAGAATGATGGAGGATGTGAAAACTGCCGATGTGGTCATCAGGAACCCAACGCACTATGCGGTTGCCTTGACCTACAAAGACGGAGGGAACCTGGCGCCTGTTGTCGTTGCTAAAGGGCAGGATTTGATTGCATTACAAATTATCAAAATGGCAGAGGAGCACAATGTGGCAATTGTCAGTGCGCCTCCACTCGCGCGGGCGCTTCATGCTTCATCAACGCTGGGTCAGGAGATCCCCGCCCGACTCTATCTGTCCATTGCGCAGGTGCTCGCTTATGTCTTCCAGTTACGCGATGTAGGAAAGGCTGATTTTCCGACACTAGATATTACTGAGTCAGATCTCAATGAGGATGGTATGACCCTTAAGCCGGAGACGAATGATGAGTAGTTCAAGTTCTGGTATTCCCGGAGTACCAAAAACTAGCAGGATAACGTTGGCTGGATTAGGTACGCCGGTCTTGGTGATGGTGATGTTGGGTCTCATGATTCTGCCACTTCCGCCGATCGCACTTGACCTGTTGTTTACCTTCAATATTGCACTCGCACTGTTGGTCCTTTTAGCCAGTGTTTACTCACTTCGCCCTCTTGAATTTGCAGTGTTCCCAACGATTTTGCTTATCGCGACATTGTTGCGTCTGGCGTTAAACGTGGCTTCAACAAGAGTCGTGCTGCTTCGCGGCCATGAAGGAACAGATGCGGCTGGACAGGTTATTCAGGCTTTTGGCGATTTTGTGATCGGCGGGAACTATGCCGTGGGTTTTGTCGTATTTGCCATCCTGATCATCATCAACTTTGTTGTAGTCACCAAGGGCGCGGGACGGATTTCGGAAGTGACCGCACGATTTACTCTGGATGCGATGCCAGGCAAACAGATGGCCATTGATGCTGATTTAAACGCGGGCCTTGTCTCGCAGGATGACGCTAAGCGCAGGAGGGAGGAAATTTCCCAGGAAGCCGATTTTTACGGCTCGATGGACGGCGCCAGCAAGTTTGTGCGCGGTGATGCAATAGCGGGAATCCTGATTCTGCTGATCAACATTGTGGGCGGGTTTGTTATTGGTATCGTCAGCCATGACTTGACGATGGAGCAGGCGGCTGAAAACTACATTCTGCTAACGATTGGCGACGGTCTTGTCGCACAAATCCCATCAATCCTCTTGTCGGCAGCCGCCGCCATCATGGTCACGCGGGTCTCTGATTCACAAGACGTTGGCAGCCAGGTTGTGAGCCAGCTGACTAGCCATCCCAAGGCGTTGACAGTGACCGGAGCCATTCTGGGTTGTCTTGGCATTATTCCCGGTATGCCGAATCTCGTCTTTTTGACTCTCGCCGGTGGACTGCTTGTCTCGGGCTATTTACTTAGAAAAGAAGAAGTAGAGCCGGAAATAGAAGTCGAAGACGACAAGGGTGCTTCGGCAGAGGAAACCTTCGAACTCAATTGGAGTGATGTTGCGCCGGTTGACATGGTGGGCCTACAGGTCGGTTACCGGTTGATCTCCCTTGTTGATCAAAACCAGGGCGGTGAACTGCTTGGCCGTATCAAGGGTGTCAGAAAAAAGTTGTCTCAGGATTATGGCTTTCTGGTCCAACCCGTACACATCAAGGACAATCTGGACCTGGACCCGAACGGCTATCGAATTACCATGCTGGATGTCTCTGTCGGCGAGGGTAAGGTCTACCCCGAAAAGCACCTAGCGATCAGCTCGGGACAGGTGTTGGGACGCCTTGATGGGGTCGCAACCAAAGATCCTTCCTTTGGGCTGGACGCAGTCTGGATTGAAAACAATCAGCGAGACGATGCACAGGCATGGGGTTATACCGCCGTCGACGCAAGCACGGTTATCGCTACCCATCTGAGTCAACTGTTGAAAGGTCATCTGCACGAGTTGCTCGGCCATGATGAAGTTCAGCACATGATGGATGGTCTGTCGGAATCTTCGCCCAAGCTCGTGGAGAGTCTCATTCCGGATACGCTGCCGCTCGGAGTCATCGTGAAGGTTATGCAGGATCTCTTGGTTGAAGGTATTCCGGTTCGCGATATTAGGTCAATCGCCGAGGCTTTGGCGGAACATGCGCCAAAGAGTCAGGATCCTGACGTTCTTGGCAGCCAGGTTCGAATCTCCCTTGGAAGGAAAATCTATCAGCATATCAATGGGATGGAGCCGGAAATGTCCGTGATTACGTTGGATAAAAATCTGGAACAGTTATTGCACCAAGTTCTATTGCAAGAAGTGTCGTCAGGAGTTGATGGCATCGAACCCACGCTGTTTGAGCGTTTGATCAAACAGCTCGCAGAGTCAGTTCAACGCTTTGACGCTGAAGGGAAACCACCGGTACTTCTTGTGGGTGTTGGTCTAAGGCGACTGATGAGTCGTCTCATTCGACCTTCGATCAACACGTTAAATATTATGGCATTTGAGGAACTTCCCTCAGATAAGCGAATTAGCATTTTGGCGACGGTAACAGGCTAAGCAAATGACCAGAGTTGAAAACAAATGAAAATTGAAAGGTTTGCTGCAGAAGATATGAGCCACGCGATTAGAGCGGTTCGAGCAAAAATGGGGTCGGACGCGGTGATTCTCTCTAATCAGCGCATCGGAAATCAGGTTGAAGTGGTTGCGGCCAGTGAATACGACGAAGCACTGTTTACAGAGGTGCCCCAGAGAATCAATAAAAAAGCTGAAATGGCGGCCCATAATCAAGGGGCGAATCGGGAGGCCATCGAGAAGGAAAGTCAGGCGTCTAACCACGTGCCGAAACAGCCTGAGCCATTTGGTATTGATGCCTTGGAGCTCCAGCAGGAGCTTGAATCGCTGCGTAATTCATTGAGGCAAGAGCTAGCGCAGTTTCAGTCTCGTGGGCTTAATGCGACCAATGCGCAGGCTACTGTTCGAGATCGATTAAGGCAGTGTGGGTTTAACGCTGATGTTATTGAAGCACTTGTAAGAAGGGTATCTCCGGATCTTGACGCCATACCTGACTGGAGAGCAACGCTGAAGTTGGTTGGCAAACAAATTGCCGTCGCCAAAGGCGATCTTATGACTGAAGGTGGCGTCTTTTCGGTTCTGGGTTCCACCGGTGTGGGTAAAACGACAACCGTCGTCAAACTGGCGGCTCAATTTAGCTACCGTCACGGCAGAAACAATGTCGCGCTAATTACCACCGATACTCATCGCATTGGTGCTCAGGAGCAGCTGCAGCATTTCGCTCGACTACTCGATGTTCCCTTTGCCGTTGCAAGTAGTGCGAGTGAGCTGATCCGAAATGTTAATCAGTTTAAACATAAGAAACTGGTGCTAATTGATACTGCTGGTATCAGCCAGCGGGATCTCGACTTAACCAAGCAATTAAGCCTTTTCAAAAAGAGTCTTCCTGATATTAGGCATTTACTTGTCCTCTCAGCGACGGCGCAACCCGGTTTGTCACAGGAAGTCATTAAGGCCTTTCGACAGGTGCCGATTGATTCAGCGGTCATTACCAAAATAGATGAGGCGGTTGAATTGGGTTCCGTACTCTCTGGTGTAATGAAAGCCAAATTGCCAGTCTCCTATCTTTGTGATGGACAAAACATTCCAGAGGACCTGGAGCAGGCTAGCAAGGAAGACTTGATACAAAGCGTTTATCAATTGGCGCAAGACCATAGTCCTCTGCGACCAGTCTTCGAAGAACAGGAGATTGCATCCCATGCCTAAAGTGATACTTGCAGCATTTGGTGAAGTCCGACATCCAAGAACGATCGGTATCGTTAGTGGGAAGGGGGGTGTAGGTAAGACCAATATTGCAGCCAACCTGGCTGTTGCCTTATCAATGAGGAACAAGCCGACCGTTCTGATGGATGCTGATTTAGGTCTGGCTAACGCAGATATCGTTCTCGGTGTTCGCGCCCGGGGTCATTTGGGTGAGTTGTTATCCGGCCACAAAACGATTGACGACATTGTGGTCGAGGGACCGGAGGGTGTGCGGCTTATTCCGGCTTCCTCAGGCGTCGCCAAAATGGCGAGTTTACCGCAGCGGGAAATGGGCCAGATCATTAGTGCATTTGCGCATCTAAAAGGGGATGTGGACACGTTGATTGTTGATATGTCCGCAGGTATTGCGCCTGATGTAGTGAGGTTTAGCAAAGCGGTGCAGCATCTGATCGTTGTTGTTTGTGATGAGCCTTCGTCAATTACTGACGCTTACGCGTTGATCAAAGTACTCAATCAGGAACACAAGGTAGATCGCTTCCATCTTGTGACGAACATGTGCCGGAGTGAATCTCAGGGTCAAAGCCTGTATAGAAAAGTCTTGGCCGCAACGGATCAATACCTTGATTTGGTATTAAACCACTTGGGTAACGTGCCTTTGGACGGACATCTTAAAGCTGCTGTGAAACATAGAACGCCGGTTGTCACTGCGGCACCACATTCAAGCAGTGCAAAGGCCATCCAACGTCTCGCTAGCAGGCTTGAGACCTTGCCGGGATCTCAATTACCTTCAGGCGATGTTCAATTTTTCTTACAACAGATTGTCGGTCACGGCAGGAAATACGGATAAAGTGATATGAGTGTCATAGAAAAACAGACGGCGGATTCGGGTAAGAAAACCGAAGAACAACTAATCCTAGAGAACATGAATCTCGTCAAGAAAATCGCTTTGCACTTGCTGATGAGATTGCCCTACGGTATCGAAGCGGATGATCTTATCCAGTCGGGCATGATCGGCTTGATGGCCGCAGCGAAAGACTACTCGCCTAACCACGGCGCTAGCTTTGCAACCTATGCGGGTATCCGAATCCGAGGTGCGATTCTGGACGACATGCGTCAGAACAGTTGGGCTCCCAGATCGGTTCAAAAAAAGTCACAGCAAATCTCGAGAGCGATTCGTGAAGTTGAGTCCAAAACCGGGGAGCACGCGACGGATCGTTCACTCGCCAATGAGCTTGGCGTGGAACTGGAGGAGTATCACGAGATGTCGCGGCAGGTTGCGTCGAGTCAAATAATTTATTTTGATATTGATATCGAAGAACCGGGTGAAACGCTTGAAAACCCTGAGTCGATTTTCGAAGAAGAACGTTTTAAAAACGCAATTCGACATGCTATCGAAGAGTTGCCTGAACGTGAAAAGCTTTTTGTTGCTCTCTACTACCAGGAAGAACTGAACTTGAAGGAAATTGGTCAAGTGCTTGGAGTGAGTGAATCCCGTGCCTGTCAGATCCATGGTCAGACGGTTGCCAGAATCAAAGGCGTTATGGAAGAATGGACTCAACGCTGATCGGGTTCCGTTTCTGTTGCCGATCTACCGCGATCTTTTTTGGTCTTCATTGAATTTCTCATGGACTGTTTCGGCCTATTCAATCCGTGCCTATTTTGACCTCTTCTTTTTTTAATTCTGAGCTTTTCTAAATTAGGCGCTTCCGGCTATTTTTTTAAAAATTCGATTTCAAATCAAGCGTTGTCGTCGCCATCCTGGCTCATTTCTAGACGATAACCGTCTACGTTTCTTTACTTAAGTAACACTCGGTTACATTGATAACATTTAGTTACATTACTAACACTAAATTACATTAAGACCTTTGACTCTAGGTCAGTCTGTTGCGAACGTTGTCCTTCCGAAGTAGGAGTCAAGGAGTGACACGCGGATGCAGGAACTTAAAGTACTGACTAATGACAGCAGCTATCCTAGGCTGGTTGGTAAGAGCCAGGCAATCTCTCAGATTGAATCATTGATCCGGCACGTGGCTTCTACTGACGCCAAGGTCATCATTACCGGTGAATCGGGGAGCGGTAAAGAAGTTGTTGCTCGCCAGGTTCACGCTTTATCCCATCGATCAAAAAAACCCTTTGTTCCCATTAACTGTGGTGCGATTCCTGAGGAACTTCTCGAATCAGAATTGTTTGGTCACGAGAAGGGCGCGTTTACCGGCGCTGTTAGCGCGCGGATGGGTCGATTTGAAATGGCCGAAGGTGGCACCCTGTTTCTGGACGAGATAGGTGATATGCCGTTGCATATGCAGGTAAAACTACTTCGCGTCTTACAGGAAAGCGTATACGAGAGAGTGGGCGGAGATAAGTCGATCACCGCCAACGTCAGGATAATCGCTGCGACTCACAGAGATTTGGAATCATTGGTTGCCAGTGGGAAGTTCAGGCAGGATCTCTTTTTTCGGTTAAGTGTATTTCCCATCGAGCTGGAACCCCTGCGTGATCACGCAGGCGACATTCCTCTGTTGATAGAAGAAGTATTCAAGCGACATATCAAGCCTGAGTCTGTTTTCACCCTGAGTGGTCAGGCGATGCATTGTTTGATGCGTTATCACTGGCCAGGCAATGTGAGAGAGCTAACGAATCTGGTTGAACGCCTTTCTATTCTTTGTGCAGGCCGGGAAGTTGAGTTGTCAGATTTACCCCAGCGATATCGTGATGTTTTTATGAGCGAGCTTGAAGATGGAATCAAAGCAAAGCCGGTGGTAAGCCTGCGGGAGTGTCATATCGGCGACGGTGGCGTTGGACTTAAAGAACAACTTCAAGAAATTGAAGTGAGCTTGATTAGAGAAGCGTTGAATGAAACGAATTGGGTTGTCGCGCGTTCGGCGAAAAAACTGAACGTCCAGCGAACGACCCTGGTTGAAAAAATGCGCAAGTACGAAATACTTCGTTAGAGAACCTCTGATTAAAGTCTATGGGTGGGGCCGCGCAGTCCGGACCGCCCAGTCCGGGCCGAACAGGCCTTTATTGCGCTCGTGCCGCACTAAAAAATGTCCGCCCTCGCCGGGACGCAGGTCCCAACAAAAACAGGCACATAGTCTGAGCTTCCTTAGAGAAACGCCAGACAATTGACACATAGACAGGAGTAAATTCGCTAAGCGCTTGAAAGTACGATAGAAAAAAGTTGGCCTCGGTTTTGCATTGTAGTTAGTGACACTTAAAAAATGCGGAGAGCGACAATAACATGACACATCATCCTTCCAGCGTTGCTCAGAAAAACTCCACAGAGCAACTTGCAGCCGCTTTTCATCTCTTTAATCAGCTGTCTGACAATCTGGGTGAGTCTTATCGCGAACTTCAACATCGCGTAGAAAATTTATCTGAAGAATTAGCCAACGAACGTTCCAAGCGTTTCGTGGACCTGGCATTAAAGGAGCAATTAGCACATCGCCTTGCCGGATTACTTTCCTGTCTGCCCGGCGGTGTTATCGTTCTTGACCCCGGTGATCGAGTCGTAGATTCGAATCCTGAGGGTAAGGCAATTCTCGGTGATCACTGCGTAGGGCGTTTATGGTCAGAGCTTCTTTTTGAAAAGACTTGTACCGCCTTAGGTGAATCAGAATTATTTAAGCAATCAGAAGTAAAGTTACTTAACGGAAACTATATTTCATTATCAGAACGTGTTGTTGATGCCGAAGGCGGTGGAATCGTTCTGGTGACCGATGTCACGGAAGCCCAACTGCAAAGAACGCGGCAACTCCGGCATCAACGTCTAACGGCACTTGGCGAGATGTCCGCTCGGATGGCTCATCAGCTACGAACTCCCTTAAGCACGGCAATTCTCCACATGTCTCATCTATCCATTGCGGGATTGCTGGATGATGAGCGTCGTCAGGTGCATGGAAAGATCCAGGGGCGACTTCATCATATCGAAGAGTTAATCGACGGCATGTTGTCGTACGTGCGTGGGTCTGAGCGAACGAACATAAAGTTTTCGTTTTCGTCAATGGTGAGTGAGCTAGTTTCAATTGCCGAACTAGAGACGAGTCAGAAAGGGGGGCGGGTAATACAAGAAAGCCACTTCTCCGAACGCGCGACGTCAGATCTTTCGATGCCTGATATTTCTACACCTGACGTCCCTGTGCTTTGCCCTCCTATGCCAGAGCTGGAGATGATGGGCTGTGGCCAAGAGATATTGTCAGCATTGACGATGCTCGTTGAAAACGCTGTTCAGGTGTCAGAAGTCCCTGTGATCACTATTTCAATGGAGTCATGTGATCAGTGGGTTGACGTTTACATTAGCGATAACGGGCCTGGCATTACAATTGCTGAGTCCGTGAAAATATTTGAACCCTATTACTCTACGCGTCCTGGTGGTACCGGGCTTGGGCTTGCAATCGCTCAGGTCACGGCGGTTGAGCACGGTGGGGATCTTTCATTGGTGAGTAGTAGCCAGGCCGGTACTCGGTTTAGGTTTCGATTACCAAATCCGCCGCGCGCGATGCGCGCGCTCGATACGAATCAAGAAACGGAGGTTGAATTCTGTGAATAGCTTTCAAGGGCATAATGAGTCAGCCAGCGGTGGCACTTCACATGCGGGCGCGATTCTTGTAGTTGAAGATGACGCACCGCTTCGTGATGCGATGTGCGCGACCCTATCACTAGGCGGTTACGACACCGTCGGGGTAAGCGATGCCAAGCAGGCACTAGATGCCGTTCAGTCAAACGAGATATCACTCGTATTAAGCGATGTCCAAATGCCCGTGATGGATGGCCACACCTTGATGGCTGCGCTGCATAAACAGCTAGCGGACTTGCCCGTGGTGTTGTTGACAGCGTATGGGTCTATCGAGAAAGCGGTCGAAGCGATGAGATTAGGTGCGGCGGACTATTTGGTTAAACCTTTTGAAGGTGAGGTCTTGCTTGAATTAGCCAGCCGGTTTGTCCGAGGGGAAGTCGCGCGCGGTTCCGATGGCGTGATTGCTGAAGACGAGTTGACTAAGCAGTCCCTGCGCCTCGCAGAGAGAGTTGCCGTGTCCGACGCGACTGTGATGATTTCAGGGGAATCCGGTACTGGCAAAGAAGTGTTCGCGCGGCACATTCACGATCATTCTCCGCGAGCTACATCTCCCTTTATTGCGATCAACTGCGCGGCGATTCCGGAAAGCATGTTGGAATCCATTCTGTTCGGATACGAAAAAGGAGCTTTCACAGGCGCCTATAGAAGCCGGGCAGGTAAGTTTGAACAAGCCAATGGCGGGACGCTGCTACTCGATGAAATTTCGGAAATGGATATTTCGTTGCAAGCGAAACTGCTCCGAGTGTTACAGGAAAAGGAAGTCGAAAGACTAGGTGGGTCAACCGCGATCCCATTGGACGTTCGGGTGCTGGCTACCACCAACAGGAACTTGTCGGAAGAAGTCTCTCTGGGTCGTTTTCGAGAAGATCTGTTTTATCGTCTCAATGTCTTCCCGTTGAACCTGCCTTCGCTCAGACAGAGGAGAAAAGACATCATGCCGCTGGTCAATCATTTCTGTAAGGTTTTTCAGGCTTCTCATGAACCTGTCGTTGTGGATTCGGAGGCAACACTTTTGCTGGAGTCTCACAGTTGGCCCGGGAATGTTAGAGAACTTGAAAATGTTGTCCATCGGGCGGTCATCTTGATGAGCGGAAATAGGATCAGCGCGCAGGAACTCAGTTTTGAAGCGAGCGGTCAGGAATTGGCAAGAACTGAAGAGAAAGTAGTTCCCGAGTCTGACGATGGGGCTTCATTGGAAAATGACCTCAAAGCTCAGGAACAGCAATCCATTCTCAATGCGCTTCGGGCTGAAAAAGGTAACCGTCAAGGCGCTGCCATGAGGTTAGGCATTAGTCCCAGAACGCTGCGCTACAAACTCGCCAAGTACAAAAAAGAAGGGCTTCATTTACCGGAACTCGCGAGCTTGTAACAAGAGCAATACACATCGCGATAAGTGATCGAGGAGAAAGCAATATGTCGGACGTAAGCATTAACCAGGTACTGGCTCAAATGAGAGCCATTAATGACACGATGCAAATTGATTCGGGGCAAGTAAAGCCCCCATCAGCAGATTTCGGACAGATCCTATCCGAATCTATTAACAAGGTGGCAGAGACTCAGAATCAGGCTGCAGAGATGAGCAAGGCGTTCCAAACCGGTGATAACAGCGTCGAGTTGCCCGAGGTGATGATTGCGCTGCAGAAAGCGAGCATCTCTTTCGAGGCGATGACTCAGGTTAGGAACAAGTTGCTTTCAGCGTACCAAGAAATCATGCGCATGCCGGTTTAAGGCGGAACACGTAAAAAAATGGATATTAACTAGTGGACAAGTTGTTGGAAACGATTAAGAAACTTAGTCAGCTTACTGCTTCGAGGCAGATCATATTATTGATGGGGCTTGCGCTGAGCATCAGCGTTGGGTTCGGTATCGTGACCTGGTCTCAGGGGCAGGAATATAGCGTTCTTTTTTCAGAGATGGATAACAAGGAAGTCGCTGAGGTCGTCGCGATCCTGGAGCAATTGAAACAGGAATACAGGATCGACTCGACCAGTGGACTGATCTCGGTGCCAACGGTCGATAAACCGCAGCTTAGATTAAGGCTTGCAACCGAAGGATTGCCAAATGCGCAGGGGAGTGGGTTCGATATTCTCTATAAAGAGCAAGAGATAGGCATTAGCGCTTTTATGGAAACTGCGCGGTTTAATCGTGCACTCGAGGAAGAACTCGCGGCTTCGGTAGCGACCCTCGACAGTGTCCGGTCGGCGCGTGTGCACCTTGCAATACCTAAGAAGACTAGCTTCATCAGAAAACAACAGCCTGCCAACGCATCGGTGCTTGTTGACTTAAAGCCGGGTCGGCAGCTGAGTGAAGATCAGCTTGCCGGTATCGTATATATGATTGCATCCAGCGTGCCTGCCCTCGACCCCGAAGATGTGACGTTGGTAGATCAAAAAGGTCGTCTGCTTTCCAGTCGGCTCGGTTCGGGAGACCTTGCTGCAACAACCGAACATTTCAAATTCACAAAAGCCGTTGAAGAAAAGTACGTCAACAGTGTGATGGGTATCTTAACGCCCATCCTCGGAGAAGAGTCGGTTCGCGTGAAAGTGAATGCCGATGTAAGTTTCACTTCCCAAGAGCGAACGCTGGAACAATACGATCCAAGATCGCTCTCACTGCGCAGTGAGCAAACCGTTAATGAATCATCCGGGCGTGTGGTCGCAACTGGCGCGCCAGGCTTAGTAGAGAATGACGAGACGGGAATTGATGCGGTAGCAGCGGCAGAGCGAGCGGCCGGTCAGATTCGTGCGACGCGCAATTACGAAATTGATCACACTATTAGCCACATAAAGGAAATTCCAGGCACGATCAGTCGGTTATCTGTCGCGGTAGTCGTTGACTACAAGAGTCAGGTACTTCCGGATGGAACGGTCGATAGGATACCGCTAAGCGATGATGAGATAAACGCTATCAGGACCCTTGTCAGAGAAGCGGTAGGGTTCGTAGACGCCCGAGGCGATAGTGTCAATGTCACCAACGCACCCTTTATCGAAACAGTGTCGGATTACGCAGAATTAGAAGCTTTACCTATTTGGCAACAACCATGGATTCATTCTTTGATGCGCCCCGTCCTCGGATTTTTAGGTGGGCTAATTTTGTTACTTGCCGTAGTGCGGCCTTTCATTCGAAGCATGACTTCAATCGCTGAACAGGTGCCAGCGATCCCAGTACTCATGCCCCAGGTGGCAGCGGATGGTTCAAGTGGCGTTTCACAAATCCCGCAGGTGTCGTCTTTCTCTTTCACGCCCGAGCAACTGCAAGCAGCGGGATATGAAAGTCAGATCGCAGGCGCGCGACAATTGGCTCAAGAAGACCCGACAAGGGTGGCACAAGTACTAAGGAATTGGGTGACGGCAGATGGCTAGTGAACAGGTAATGTCCGGAGCGGAAAAAGCGGCGGTTTTTCTCCTAAGTATCGGGGAAGAGCATGCGGCGTCGATATTGAAGCATCTGGATCCGATGGAAGTACAGAACGTTGGTGCTGCGATGAGCAGCCTCTCGAACGTGACGACTGAAAAGGTAACAGAAATTGTTGGCTCTTTCGTCGGCGAGGTTCGCGAGGCCGGTAACGCTATTGCGGGTAACGAAGAGTATGTGAAAAACATGTTACACCAGGCGCTGGGCACGGAGAAAGCCAAGAGTATGCTGGGCCGCATCCTTAATGCCGAAGACTCTGTAGGTTTGGACGCGCTTAAGTGGATGGAGCCCAAAGCGGTTGCTGCCATTTTGAAGGATGAGCATCCGCAAATTTGCGCCGTGGTTTTATTGTCGCTTGACGGCGAACAGAGTGCGGAAGTCCTGAAACTACTGCCGGAAGATGTTCGACCCGAGATCATCATGAGAGTGGCTAACGTCGAATCGATCAATCCCGAGATACTGGGTGAGCTGGATGAGTTGTTGCACAAACAGGTGGCGGAAGTCCCAACGCGGAGCAAAGCGTCTGTTGATGGTGTCAGACTGGCGGCACAAATCCTTACCCACATAGATTCGACCAACGAAGTTTGGATACTTGATTCGATTGAGTCGATGGATCAAGCGGTCTGTGAGTCCATCCGAGAAAAGATGCTGATCTTCGAAAACCTCATGACTTTGGATGATCGAGAAATTCAGCGGTTGTTGCGAGAGGTCGAAACGGAATCCCTTGTTTTGTCATTGAAGGGCACCGAAGAATTTGTCCGCGAACGGTTCTATAAGAACATGTCGAAGCGCGCGGCCGAGATGCTAAAGGAGGATATTGACCTTCGTGGTCCGGTCAAGTTGATTGAGGTTGAAACCGCGCAGAAAGAAATTCTAACCACAGCCGGGCGACTTGCGGAAGAAGGTGAAATCAACTTCGGTAGTAAAGAGGATGATGATTATGTCTAGTCTAAATTCGGAAAACCCGTCTGCTTCAACATCGGTAGCAGGATCGACAGAAGGTTTAGATGCAGTCCCAGTGGAAACGCGTCGCTTGCCGCTCTGGCACCTGCCCGCACTGGATCGTGACGAGGAAGCAAAGAAACGCGTTTATCAAGAAGAGTACCAAAATGGGTATGACGACGGATTCAAGATGGGCAAAGAGGCAGGTCTGAAGGCTGCGTCAGCGGAAGCCAATGAAGCCACGCGCTGTTTTTCGGCGGTCATGAATTCCGTTAATCAGGCCCTTAAAAGTCACGATGTGCGAATAGCAGAGCAGCTCGCGGAACTAGCCGGTGAAATCGCGGTTGCCGTGATTCGAGCAGAACTATCGATCCGCCCCGAGCATCTAGTTGATGTGTTGCAACATCTGGTGGGGCAATTACCCGGTAACCACGAGCGGGTTGAATTACGACTGTGTGCCACTGATGTCGAATTGGTGAGTGCGCGGCTAGATGCTTTTGGACTAGTTCCCGGCATGAGCTGGCAAGTGACGCCTGATCCCGGTCTGGAAGTCGGTGATTGTTTGCTAATCACCAAGGACTCAGTTCTGGAGGCAACGATCAGGGACCAGGTTGCTGCCGTGGTTAATGAGTTAATGGAAAACTCAGAATGAATGTCGTGAATGCGTGTTTGTACCTTCTTCTCAAAGTGAATAGCAGGGTGGATAGATAGTGGGTCTTATTGAGCAATCACAATGGGATGAAGCGTTGGGCGACGAGCGCATCAGTGCAGTGGCGCAAATGATGTCGGGCATGCGTTCGAAAGTGACTGAACCTAAAATTTCGGCGAAAGGTAAATTGGTTCGCATGGTTGGTATGGCACTAGAAGCGACGGGATGTCGGGCGCCGGTTGGCAGTCATTGTTTTATTGAAGGTGATCATGGAACCACGGAGGCAGAAGTCGTGGGTTTCGGTGACGACAAGTTATATCTGATGCCGGTTAGCGAGGCCGGAGGCTTAACACCCGGTGCGACAGTGATCACTTCAAGGCGACCGCAACTGATTGATGTTGGCGAGCAGTTGTTAGGCCGAGTGATCGATGGTGCTGGTGTCCCGTTGGATGGATTAGGTGAGCTGGCCGTCACTCATCAAGTTCCCATGGTGCGAGATTCTCCGAACCCTTTTGAAAGGGTGCCTATTTCGAAACCACTTGACGTTGGAGTGCGCGCGATCAACGGTCTTTTTACGTTGGGTAAGGGGCAGAGGATCGGTTTGTTTGCGGGCAGTGGCGTTGGTAAGTCTACTTTGCTCGGCATGATGACAAAAAATACAGAAGCGGAAATTGTGGTGGTTGCGCTGGTGGGCGAGCGTGGTCGTGAAGTCAGGGAGTTTGTTGAGTTCACGCTAGGACCGGAGGGAATGAGTCGTGCGGTTGTTGTTGCAACCCCTGCGGATGCTTCTCCTTTGATGCGAGTCCATGGTGCTCTGCGCGCTACGGCCATCGCTGAATATTTCAGGGATTGTGGGGCGGATGTTTTGTTGCTTTTTGATTCATTGACACGCTTTGCGCAGGCACAGCGAGAAATCTCGTTATCAATCGGAGAGTTCCCCGTCTCGAAAGGTTATCCGCCTTCGGTCTTTGCCGCCCTGCCGAAACTCGTGGAGCGTGCAGGAAATACCAATGTGGGATCGATTACAGCGGTCTATACGGTTCTGGTTGAAGGGGATGACTTGAATGAACCGATTTCCGATGCTGCACGCGCGATATTGGACGGACATATTGTGTTGTCGCGGAGTATTGCTGAAGCAGGTATTTATCCTTCAATCGATATTGAGTCGTCTATCAGCCGATCGATGAATCACCTGACATCTCGGCTGCATCAGAAGCAGGTGCTGCTCCTTAAAAAATATTATTCGTTGTACCAGAAGAACCACGATTTACTCGCGATGGGTGCTTATCGCGAAGGGGCAGATGTTCAGCTTGATATGGCATTGAAAACCTATCCTTTAATCGAGGCCTATATCCAGCAAGAAACTCATGAGGTTGTCACAATGGAAATGGCTCAAACGGCGTTGGCGGGCTTGTCAGCGGCGTGGCCGCAAATATTATCGACGCAGGCGGAGAACACCGCTCAATAACCTGGCGTCTTCGTCAATTGGGCCCCCCTTAAAACAAGGCAATCAAGAAACGTGCAGCAGGCTGCAAAGAAAAATAGAGACTAAGAGGAATTTATGACTAAGAATGAAAGTGACCGTAAAATCACCAGACTTAGAAGGCTGGTTCAACGAGCCGAGGCGGCAGAAGCGTCAGCGGCCGGCCGTCTTGGGGCTTGCTATCTGGCTTATGATGAAGAGACAGCGAGATACAATTCGTTGGCGGATTACGAGTTAAAAGAACCTCAGGTAGAGCGTGCAACTTTTATTGGCAATGGTCGCCGGTTTGCTGCGTCGGTTGTGAAAGCGGCGAAGGCCCAGAAATCAGTTGTTGAGCAGCATCAAGGACAAGTGATTGCAGCGGAAGCAGATTGGGTAAACCAGCGTGAAAAGCTCAAAGCAATGACGCGATCTCTTGCGGCAATTCTGAACCTGGAGCGGCAAAACCTTGCCAAGGTCGAACAGAATGTCACGGACGACCTGATATCCCAATCTGAAGTGATGCGCGCAAACCTCTAATTTTGAAGTAAAAATCTCGATGCCATCTGCTGATGTCTATTTTGGCCTGAAAATTGCTTTTACTGTCTTATGCAGTTAAAAGGCGAGCCAGGTGAAAGTTTCAGGTATTGATCAACACAGTGCGCTGTCCTTCAAAGGGATAAGCTCTGCCAGGGAATCAGGCGGTAATAAATTCAGCGAAGTGCTGAACAGGGCCGAGCATCATGCATCAAGTGATCGGAATAACAGCCCTGAGCGGAACAACAGCCCTGAGCGGAATAACAGCCCTGAGCGGAACAACAGCCCTGAGCGGAACAACAGCCCTGAGCGGAACAACAGCCCTGAGCGGAATAACAGCCCTGAGCGAGTTGCAGACAATCCAAGATCTCGCGAGACGCGAGTTAACGAGAATGAATCGACCGGTGTCGATAGGGATTCGTCAGTTCGCCACAGTGATGGCGGACGGGAACTTTCTCCCGTCGATAGCCAGCCTGCTGATAAAGCTGACGATGTTCAGAATCAGATGTCGGCAAAGGATGATCAGCGCTTATCTGAGGATGAAACTGCACTTGGTGTTACACCTGGGTCGGACACTTCGGCATCAGCGCAAAGTCACCCATCGCTCAATGTGAGCGTGACCAATCGGTCGACTTTCTCGGCTGATGCGGGAGCCGGTGAACTCGAATTATCGCTCGCCGTAGAGCCCGGTAAAATACTCAATGGTAAGCCTGGCGGCTCGCCAGACATTGATGTGTCGATGCCTTTGGGTCTCGCTTTAGACGGTTCGCCGACTCAAGATCTCTTTTTCAAGGCGCCGGGGTCAACTCTGATTGATGCTGGCGTCGAGACCGCGTTGAAAGGATTGTCTAGCGTTGAGATTTCTCTGCATGCCCATGACCGTGGAACGGCCATGGCGCCAGGCCTTGCCATGGTGCTGGGGGGGGCATCCCGGGCGGGTGGTTTGCCCAGAGCTGCGGTTGGAGAATACGGATTAGCAGGGGGAGCGGTTGACCTGAATGTTGCGGCAGGCATGAAGCAGGCCCCGGAAATTGCTGATAAAGAGCAGCAGATGCTTCGGTTCCAGGCATTCGGTGGCGCGCTACAGCCAGGGAATCCGGTGATGAGAGAAAACTTGTTAGCGGCCGATGGACTGCCCTTGAATCAACGGACACCGGCTCACGGGTCAACCGCCGGCGATCAGAGTCAGTTGACTGATGCCTCGAAAAGTTTGGGTGAACTCTCCACCGCACAACCTCGAGCTGGCGCCTCCCGAGACATTTTCGGGGATATGCCTAGGCTTAATTTGCCCATGGGTTCCAGTCGATCGCCTGCGGTGTGGGGCGAGCAATTAGCGAGCCGTATTAACGTGATGGTGAAAAACGATCTTCAGTTGGCAGAGCTTAAGCTCAATCCTGCTTCGCTGGGCGCGATCGAAGTTCGTATCCGTGCCAGAGACGACGGCGCGGATGTTTCCTTTTTGGTTCAAAACTCGAGCACAAGAGAATTGGTTGAAGCGTCCTTACCCAAATTGAAAGAGGCGATGCTGAGTGCCGGTATTGCTCTGGGAAATACTGACGTGTCCGATCACCCTCTCGGACAGGGGCAGGAACAAGCGTTTAGCAGCAATTTTGATGATCGCTCGCTCGAAGATCAAAACGAAGACCTGACCACTCAGGACGCGCGAAATACCGGGCGGCAATCCGTTGGACTGGTCGATACCTTTATTTAGCATGATCGACGGATGTCCAATTTGTGATTAGCGCTTTTTGCGCCTTACAAGGAATCCCTAGGAGTCTGGTTGGCGGACGTCACCCTTTGGTTTGATAGTGGGCTTGGTGATGGATTTTGCTGATAGATGATGGCGGAACCGTATTGCTCACAAGGCAGGCTTTTGAGGAGGCAATTTAGGTGTGTTGGGCGATCGCTGCTCAAGGACCGGTTTGCGCAGAGCCGTCTGTCTAATTGTTGAGGTAGCATAACTCGCTGAAGGTTTTTAACGCGCTGAGGGCTCTTAACCCGCTGAGGGCTCTTAACCCGCTGAAGACTCTTATCCCGCTGAAGGCTCTTAACCCGCTGAAGACTCTTATCCCGCTGAAGGCTCTTAACCCATCAAATCATCTTGGTGTGATGGGCCATCGAGAGCTGAAGGGGCTCGATTAACATCGTGACGAGTTCTTCAATGAGTTCGAGTTCATCAAGATTGTATCGAGTCTTTCGGGAGAAACAGATTTCACCAAGGTAGTTAGCGCCGCGATACAAGCGGTAGTGACACTTGTTTCGAGAATCGAAGCCAACCTCATGGTAAACATTGCGGGCTTCGTTGGAGAAACACATACCGTCTGATGAGATCCAATGCTGGATCTCAAAAAAGAAAGTATCAAGTAGCTGCTCCAGGCTGTGGGTTGTTTCAAGAAGGATGTCGAGGTTGCGGTACACGGAGTACCCTTCGAACTGTTGATAGTCGATTTCGTCAAGAGTAATGATAGATCTTGGCTCGGTGTGCATTTTCTACTCTTGCTCGTCTATGTGATGGGCTAAAAAGTATAGCGATTATCATGCCAAGTGCCGTGGAGTTGGCACATTGTCTCGACACCCCCAGTCTGATTAGGATCCTGGCGGACGGAGCTAGTTTATCGTCGTTTTTATTTGGCCGTAATCAATCGGGAAACGGCAATATATTGCCGCTTCCCGGCAACAAATTGACATTTTCCTCGAGTTTTTAAAGGTTTTTTTAAGCCGTCCGATAAATAACTGCGGCAAAAACGTTTACGTCAAAAAGTCGGCTTAGAACGACATCGTAGACATGGATATAAAACTAACGTTGAGGAATAAACCAATGGCACAAACTATTAACACGAATATTGCGTCTTTAACGGCGCAAAGAACACTTAACGCATCTCAGTCCAGCCTGAATACATCGCTAGAGCGTTTGTCGTCGGGTCTACGTATTAATAGTGCGAAGGACGATGCAGCGGGCCTGGCGATCTCAGAACGTTTTACGGCGCAGATTCGAGGTCTGGTTCAAGCGGCGCGCAACGCCAATGATGGCATATCGCTCGCTCAAACCGCGGAAGGTTCTCTTTCAGAAGTGACGAACAACCTGCAGCGAATCAGGGAATTGTCGGTTCAATCAGCCAATGCCAGCAATAGCTTGTCTGACCGTGCGGCGATTCAGGTTGAAGTTTCCGAGTTGATCGCAGAGGTTGACCGGGTGGCTCAGCAAACGACGTTTAACGGTACTAAGTTGCTTGACGGCACTTTTACAAACCAGTCCTTCCAGATAGGTGCAAATTCCGGAGAGATCATTGGGGTCAGCAGTATCACCAGCGCCCGTACCGCGGACCTTGGTGCGGAGTTATCTGCTACTGCAACCAGTACGGCGATTACCGGTGACCTGTCTGCAGGTGACGTTCTGATTAATGGTATTGATGTTGGCGCGGTCTCTGGAGATGCCAAGCTGTTGGCGGCCAAGATTAATTCGCTGTCAGGTACTAGTGTGTCAGCCACGGCTAATTCACTCAGCGTCGCAGGTACCAGTATGGTCGGTGCGGTCCTCACAGGTACGGTTACGGTCAATGGTGTGACCACTGCGTCGGTTACGACAACGGGCGTGGAAGCGACTGACAGGTCTTTGATGGTAAGCGCGATCAATAACATTAGTGCAGCAACCGGCGTGACGGCCGTTGATACGGGTGTGGACGCCACTGGTGTTCAACTCGTCAGTGCGGATGGATCAAACGTTGTCCATTCATTCGACACACTGACAGCCGCGGCGACTGGACTGGGTTCAGCCGGCACGGCGAGAGGTACGGTCACGCTAAACAGTTCATCGAGTGCCGGTATTGCACTGACCGGTGCTAACGAGACAACGGCCGGTTTTACAGATAATCAAACGGTTTCTGCTTCGTTGACGGGCACGGCGGTGGCGAATCTGGATGTCACCAGTGTTACGGGTGCCAATGCGGCGCTGGTCTCAATCGATGCGGCGCTTGAGGCGATTAATAGTACCAGAGCGACATTGGGTGCAATTCAAAACCGTTTCGAATCTGCGGTTAACAGCTTGCAGGAACGATCTGAAAACCTATCAGCGGCGCGGTCGAGAATTCAGGATGCTGACTTTGCAATGGAAACCGCCAATCTGACCCGAGGCCAGATATTGCAGCAGGCGGGCGTTGCCATGCTTGCGCAGGCGAACTCACTGCCACAGAATGTCTTGGCGTTGCTCCAATAGATGCTTCCCTAAGCCAGTCTTCTTCCTTGGGTAGTTTTTTCCTGCTGCTCATCTTTAAGGAGGTGGTCAGGTTGGGGCAATCAGAGCTTCCCTGGTAAAAGTTTGCGGCGAATTGCTAAAGATCTTACCGTGAACGTTCGATATTACGTAAACGGTTGCAGGCAATGATATGAGAATTCACGACACAGTCGGGTTGAGAGGCCTAATGAGGGGTCTAATGAGAGCCCTATGGTAACCGTTGATCAATCGATGGATTCGGGTGATATGGAAGAACGGCTTCGAGAAACGGAATCTGCGATTCGTACACTTGAAGCCGCAACGTCCGCTGGACGCTGGGCGATCGACCTTACCCTGGGATCGCTGGTGGGCTCAGAGCAGTTGGCCCAAATCTATGGTTTTGAACGGTTTGAAACGTTGTCAATGGATGCCTGGTTGGGGCGAGTGCATCCAGAGGATCAAGAGTCATTCCGACAGGCGCTTCGCCAATCTGGCGGGCTCTTAGGGCAACAAACACACAGTCACCGCCTCGTGCTTGCGTCAGGGGAAGTGAAACACCTGCGACAGATATGGCTGGTACATCATCGGGGTAATATTCCGCGTTTCATCAAAGGTGTTTGTCTTGATGAGACCGCGCTCGCTAGTCAGCCAACGCCGCTGCTGTCCGATCAAAAATATCTCGGACAGTTACCTCTGCCTGCGATCTCTATCAATCAAAAAGGCTTCATTGAATATTTCAATGTTGCTGCGGCCGAGTTGGACGTTGAGACTGAAGTGGTCGGGGGTGATTTGCTCATTGGTGGTCAAACGGTCTGGCGGAAACGGGCGCTCCGCCAGCAAGGGCAGCAAGAAAGTATCGAAACAACAAATCGCATGGGCGAAAAGTTGTTGCTGGATATCTGGAGCGTTAATTTAGAGCACACCTCTGTTGTGTTCCTTTCGCAAAGTGGTTGGGTTGACGATGCTGAGGACGACTACTATCGAGATATTCTGAATAATCTGCCCCTGGGTGTGCTTATTTGCGATGGGGCGGGTCATCTCCTTTTTGTAAATGACTGGATGCTAAAACAGCAATCCGGCGTGGACGATGGTTTGTATAGTTGGCCAATACTCTTCGATTCGGAAACAGGGTCACAGATTTCGCCACAGGATCTACCGGTTTCCACAGTCTTTGCCACCGGCAAGTCCGAGCAGATTGATCGTCTCGATATAGCGTTCAACGACAAGACGCGGCGCACGGTGCGTTGTGATGTTAAGCCGTTTAGAGTGTCGGAAATGGCCACGGGTACGGGCAGAGTCCAGATTGTGTTCGAGCTGCTCGAACCTGAAGCTCTGGACACTAAAAGTGGGAACGGCCTTTCAATAGCTAAAGAACGCGCGTCGACGGACCTCGCAAAGAAGCAGTTTCTTTCCAACATGTCACACGAGTTGCGTACCCCACTGAACGCGATGCTAGGATTCCAGCAATTGATTTCACAAAGTGGTGAGTTGAGTCGTACGCAGAAACAAAATCTCAAACTTGCCTCCCAAAGCGGCTTAAAACTTCTGCGTGTGATCAATGACCTCATAGAGATATCGCGAGTCGAGTCCACTGAAACTGATGTAAAAGTTTCTGAGTTTGCGTTGAGCGATCTGATCCGAGAAGTGCAACAGCTGTATACGGCGAGATGTCGGCAGAAAGGGCTGACATTTCGCACCAGTGTGTCGCCCGACCTCCCTGAGCGCATCAACACCGACAGAGAAAAACTATTTGAAATCGTCAATTCACTGCTCGATAACGCGTTTAAGTTTACTGAGCATGGCGAAGTTATACTGGATCTGGATCGGGCTGCGGGTACCAATCTTCGGGTGATCATCAGTGATACAGGTCCTGGAATCAGGGAAGATTTGAAGTCGACAATGTTTGAGCCTTTTCAGGATTTAGGGTATCTGCAGGAGCGCGGCTTTGGTGCTGGCCTGGGATTACCCATTTCCAAACGCTATACGGAGAAGCTCGGGGGCGCTATTAACCTGCGGGAAAGTAATGCGGCAGGCACGACTTTTGTGATTGATCTGCCGGTGCTGATTGAGCCTAGCAAACTCTTACCCATGGTGACGGAGCGAACGGATACTCGCTCGAGAGTACTGGTAGTTGACGATAATTTCCCGGGGCGTGAAGTGCTGAAGCAAATACTGAGCGCAGAAGGTCTGTTGCTGGATGAAGCGGGTAATGGTCTCGAAGCAGTAGAAAAAGCCCGGGCGTTCCAGCCTCACCTGATACTGATGGACCTCGAGATGCCCATCATGGATGGTTTTGAAGCGACACGAAGAATCAAGAATGAAATGCCGGTGAAAATTTTGGCTATCTCCGCCAGTATTTTTGACGATGACGTACAACGAGCCTTCGAATCAGGGGTTGATGGTTTTATAGAAAAACCTTATCGCCTGGAAGATGTAATGAGTCGTGTGAAATCGATGCTGGCGGAGACTCAGATCGGTGATGCCTTCGAATTGACCGCTGATCTGGTGGGGCGTGCTATGCGGGCATTGCCGGAGGAAACCAGAGTTTCGCTAGTGCAACATCTCGAAAGTGCGAATTTGGGAGCCTTTAGGACACAGCTGCACAGGTCCGGTGCCGATGGCAACGTGCGGCTTATGATCGAGAAGATGTTGTCCAATTACCAATACGACGAACTTGCGCGGCTACTCACCGGCGATGAGCCATCTCTGATTTTTAAGGCGCTACAGGGCTAAAGATTTTTCCCTCGTTGTCGATTACCTGCAAAGAACTTTAATTGAAGGAAACGCCAGTGAGAATTCGAACTAACATTTTCCTGAGTGTTGGGCTGTTGGTCATGGCTGGAATCTTGATTGCCCTTTTACCGGCTAACGGGCGTCAGGTGGCGGCGGTGGTATCGATTTGCGTGCTAGGGACCGGTCTTTTTTATGTCACCTACTCAATGATGGAAGATAAAAATCAGATAATAGAAACTGTTCGCTACGAGCTAGCGATTGCCCAGGACAAGCTACGACAGGTTCGACTAGATTACGAAAATGAACGCCAGATTGACCATCTGACCAAGTGCTTCAATGAGCACTACTTCCAGAACGAAGCAGTTCGGTTCATAGGAATGAACAAGCGAAGTGGTATCAAGTTTTCTCTCGTTCTGCTGCGAATTGATCAATTATCAGCGTTCCTCGCTGAGGAAGGGCAACAAGGCGGTAATGAATTGCTAAAGGTCATTGCAAACTTGCTTCGGCGAGGCCTGCGGGAAACTGACATGGTTGCCCGTCTGGATGACGATTCCTTTGCCCTGTTGCTGTCTGATGCGGCCGACGAAGACGCTGTCATGGTCACAGAGAGGCTGATGAAGTTGACTCGACAGATTCGTCACAAGGGTCTGGGAGATGGTGTGATCACGATTTCCACGGGTATTACGAGCTACAGAAAGCAGAGTGAACTCGGCGTTCTGCGTAGCGAAGCATCAGAGGCGCTGGAAGTTGCAATCGACGCGGGAGGCGACCGAATCGCGGTCTTCGCTCAATCAGAATCCGTTACTGCCTATTAGACGGTAGTAACGGGTCAACGGCTGGCCTGGGTTTGTTTAGTGAACTCTGAGTGACCGTAAATTTTCGATTGAACTGGGTGGGAAGTACCTTTGTTGCTTGGGAACTCTTTTCTTACTGAGCGCTTTCTTTTTTAGTTCCTTTTTTGTTGGAGCGGGGACATATCTACAAGCTTACCTCGGTCGTCGTATCGAATACGAAATGCTCCGTGAACACCATTAGCCTCCACGTAGGGTCTTAAGGCCGATGCTGGAAACTGTAGTGTTTCGCCGCTACGAGCCCGTGTGGCCACTGACCTCACAGTGCCCCTATAGTATTGCAGGAACTGATCGCGGCTCAGTGAGATATCAATAGTGAGTGAAAATAGGTTGCGTTGATTCGAACGTTGCATGGATTGTCTATCTTAGGTCATGTACACGTTTAACGGCGCTTTGCTTTAAACCTTGAGGGTGATGGCTGGGACACTCTGCGAGTGAGCGGGGGCGCATAGCAAGTAAGCGTGGGCTCAAGAATCCCAGTGGAATGTCGTTACCCGTTTAACAGTCGAAGTGACACATACAGGGAATGCGAATGCGAGGGGATAGAATTGAACGTCAGGAAGAAGTACTCGTCGACATCATCAGTTGTAAGAAAGATCCGGAACTCAGTGATGTGCATTTGTCTGCGACGACGATTGATTTGTCAGCCTACGGTATGAAAGTCGCTATGACTGTTTCGGTTCCCGAAGAATCTCATCTTGGCCTCCGACTGGATATGGGTGGCGAAGTCTATCGACTTGAAGGCGATGTCCGTTGGTCTGTTAGTGGGGAGCGCGGGTTTATTGGTATAGAACTTGAAAAAGATAGCC
>JBLIIB010000005.1:0-44177 GCA_047634795.1 Candidatus Azotimanducaceae bacterium
GCGTTCCGGCTGGGGCGGACATGTTTTGGTGCGGCCCGAACGCTGAAATGACCTGCGCTATCCGGACTGGGCGTCCCCACACAAATAGACTTTAATCATAGACTCCCTCACGCTAATTCCCGCTTTAGCTGACCGTTTTTATTAGCTTCGCTGCGGGTAAAGCCGCAATAGCATCAGACAATGCCCGATCTTTCTGCGTGATCAAATTCCCAGCATCATGGGTCGTCAGGCGAATAGAAACGCGGTTGTAGACATTGCTCCATTCGGGATGGTGATTTTGCGATTCCGCAACTTCCGCGACTTCGGTCATGAATTGGAACGCATCAACAAAATTATCGAACATCAGCTCCGTCACTAGCGCGTCGTTTTTTTCGGTCCACATTTTAGGCATGCCTTTCAAAATATATTGAGTAAAAAGTATATTGAATAAAAAGTGATTTGGGTTGGTCAATTCGGGAGGTATTAGTCCTTTTCAGTCCGAAGGATTTGAACTTGAATAGAATCAGGAGTAATCACAGCGATTTGCTCAACTAACGACAAGTAGAGAGGACGCCACAATCTCAAGCTCGCTGCTCTGGCAGGTGTGTCCGGGAAAATTCCTCCCGATCGACCAAGTCTATATGGCACATATTGTACACCGACCGCACCGGTTATGGCGTCTCCCCGCGATGCTATGTTGTTTGTTGAGGCGATATACGCCGGGCCTCCACCTGGCGCTAAAACGCCGGTCTTGTTGAACACAAGAATCCAGTCTTCTGTTGTACTGGGAACAACGGTATCGAGGCCGACGGCAAGTTTCGCCTCTTGTTGAGTATACAAGCTACGCGCTAACCGGATTCCCTCTTCAAAATTGGCGGTGACTCTTGTCATATTCGCCGTATCGAGGTAAGTCCGGTAAGCAGGGATTGCGACCGCAGAAATAATGCCGATCACCGCAACGGAGATTAGTAACTCAAGTAAGCTGAACCCTCGATTTTGCCGCAACATACTTTAACCAGCGTCTTTGCTCTTTAAGATTTCATTAAGCTCATGCAGACCATCCATGATGGGCACCAGCTCGTCTTCAGGTCTCAGTTGGCGACCATACTCAAAATTGCCTTTTTTCAGCTCATCAATGTAAGCCGTGATGGCAAGCGTTGGCCCCGCAACACGATGGCTCACCATAATGGCAAAAATAAACGACGCCACTGCAAACGAAACAAAACCCACCATGGATATTTGCGCGATTTGGAAGGTGTGTTCCGTGATCTGACTTTGAGACGAAAAATCCGTCGCAATCGAATTATTCAGCACATCTCGGATCTGACTCATTTTGTAAAAGACACCCGATACGGTGCCCACAATAATCAACAATCCGACTCCTATGTAATAGTAAGTCAGCTTCAACTGAAACCTCGGGGTCAGCATCAGGTTTGACATTTTTCTCTTTGGCTGCGACATCTCGACTCTCCGACTGACTTTCGCGGCC
The DNA here is from genome assembly GCA_047634795.1 of Candidatus Azotimanducaceae bacterium. GTDB lineage: Bacteria > Pseudomonadota > Gammaproteobacteria > Pseudomonadales > Azotimanducaceae > UBA9659. Next base: position 1,469 of record JBLIIB010000005.1, read on the forward strand.
CGACTCTGATAACTTAGCGTCTGGCACATTTAGATACTGTAACAAGTATGGATCAGATGAACGAGAGACCTCTTTTTGATCGCCTGAAGAATATGGGTTTGCTGCGCAATCTCTTGCACCTGACCGCATTGATCATGGCCTGTATGATGCCATTTGCAGGCGGCCCTGAATATTCCGCTGACTGGAATCTCTTCTTTGGCGGGATTTTACCTGCCATGGGGCCCATCGTAGTGATTATCATTGGTTTAGACATGATGATGAGTGCAATTTGGCGGGCCGATGCGATCGATGAAGATCGAAAGAAGCATTTCCATTTTATTATTCGAACCCATCAGATTGTTGGCGCGATTCTATTGGCCGCCTGGCTTACCGTCTTCCTGCCTGCTCTAGTCTGATACGGGCGTCCGCGGCATTCCTCGCCGGGGTAATAGCCATAAGCACCAGCGCGTTTTGCCAGGCCAAGTCTTTAAAAGACCTACACGACGACGTGGTCGTCATCGACAGCCATTAAGATTTCCCCGATATATCCGCGAATGAGGGCATAACACAGAATAATGAACCAACATTGGCCCAATTGAGCCTGCCAAAAACGCAAAGACGGAAAGGTCGATGCTCAGTTCTTCACCGTTTTTGCACCCCCGCATTTGAAGAATATGGTTTCGTTGTAAAACCTTTGAGCTAATCGAACGGTTCTGCTCGGACATCGAGGCGAATTAAGGCGCATCAAATTTTCCGGCCCGGCGGCCGATATTAGATCGCTCGGTAACAGCGGACGGATCGCCGCGCTGATCGGTATAGAAGGTGGGCACGGTATTGAAAACAATCTGGACCTTATTCGCATTTACTACCGACTCGGCGTTAGTTACATCACCCTCGCATGGAACATGCGCCAATGAATGGACTGATTCCTCTGGTGACACCCACCAATAGGGACGTCTCAACGATTTCGGTGTCCGCGTTATTGAGGAAGTGAATGACCTGGGAATGATCATTGATATTAGCGATGTCTCGGACGAGACTTTCCGGGACGTGCTGGAACATTAGAGAGCGCCTGTTTTTTGCGTCACACACACTGGCTCGATCATCGAAAGCAACACCAAGAAACATGAATGATGACATGATACGGGCACTGGCGAAAAACGATGGCGTGACACAGGTTTCTTTTACGCCAAGCACCTGGTTAAGACTTTAAACGACCGATTCGATGCCCCGATCAGAGCATCCGACGATCGTTTAGCCGCCATTGAGAAAGAATTTGAAGATGATCCGATTCAACAGGACATCGCACTATGGTCAGCCGAAAAAACCCTCGAACAAAGTTTACTCGCACAGTCTATGACTCGCGTTATCGATCATATCGTCTGCATCGCGGCACTGACCACATTGGCATTGACTCTGACTCTGGCTTTGATCCTTTAGGCGCCTCGGGTTGAGCTTGAACACGCCGGCAGGTTCCAGTCAATTACGCGCGAACTACAGCAACGCGGATACTCAGAAATAGACATCAAGAAGATAGGGGGTGGGAATCTACTAGGCGTCTTTGAGGCTGTTGCACAACATTAGGTTTCGATAACGCAATAATAACCCACACCTGCAACATTCATCGGCGACGAAAGACCATGAAAATACGGGAGGAAAACGTAGCCCTTGTCAAAGATCGTAGCGGCGGCATCGGCCGCGGGGTCGCTTTAAAGCACGCGGCAGAAGGCACCAGCGTGGTGCTCACAGCGCGGCGAATTGATGAAGGCGAAGAAACGGCACAATTAGTTCGGGATGCCGTGATAGTAAAACAGAGCAGTTCATCATGACGCTCACTCAATTACGCAGGCGGGGCACTGTTGAAGAGGTCGCCGATGCTGCGCGCTCTCAGCAGTGACCCATCGAGTTATGCCGCGGCACGCTCTCTCATTATCGATGGCGGCGCGACTATGATCTGGTCAACGCTTAACGCCATAGAGCGAAGTCGTTAAGGACCTCGCTCATGTAGCACCTGGGTCGGGGTGAATCGGATCAATCCAATGGAGGTTATTGGGTTCCTCGACGACGGGAATATCCAAATTCACGACGACCGGGTCTTGCCCACTCCGAACGAGTACACATTCAAGCGGTTCATCTTCGCTGGCGTTAATTTCCTGGTGAGGGACAAACGGGGGTACGAAAATGAAATCACCTGGCCCGGCTTCCGCTACAAACTCAAGCGTTTCACCCCATCTCATTCTGGCCTTACCGCTGATCACATAAATAATGCTCTCCAGATCGCCATGATGATGTGCACCCGTCTTTGCATTAGGGTGAATTTGAACCGTACCCGCCCAAAGCTTCTCGGCTCCTGCCGTCGCGAGATTAATCGCCGCAGCTCTATTCATACCCGGCGTCTGTGCCGTATTAGTATCAAGATGGTCACCGCTGATCACTCGAACGCCTTCGCCGCGCCAATCTTTTAATTCATCACTCATCTGCTATTCCCTTTGAAATTATGGTGTTCTGTTTCACGATCAATTATTGATCTGTCGCTAACACCCGGAACACCCAGCCACGTTTCTCTCGGCGGATTCTTCAAAACAGCGCCGGAGAAAAAAGCAAAACCCCTCAAGCCTTAAACCACTGGTTCCTTCACAGCATTGAATTTGACCGAAGGATTGATCGTAATGATCCAGGTGAGACCGTCCACTTCTTTTCGGTAAGTCATCCATCAATCTGTGTCCTTATCTCGAGTGAACCCATTGCGCTCGGAGATCACAGGACAAGTTCGAGTCTAACGAGGAGCAACCAGCCTCTGCAAATCGATGTGAGCGCGGCGCAAGCCGCTACTCCTGAACCCCTAAGTGTTATGATCGCGATTCAGCTCCTGCGCACAGTGGATCAAATGAGAATCGGAATTAATGGTACGGGCCTGGTACAAAAAGCATCCATCGACGCCATCAGAGACGATGCTGCAGCGGCGGCGGCAGACGGCTTCCATAGCTACTGGCTGGCGGAACACCCAACGGGAGGATTTGATGCCTTAACCGTACTATCGGTCGTCGGCGCGAGCGTATCCGACATCGAACTTGGCACCGCCGTAATCCCGACCTACCCCAGACACCCTATGGCGCTCGCTGGTCAGGCGCTAACCACCCAAACCGCATGCAAAGGCAGGCTTTGCCTCGGCATTGGATTGTCCCATCAGGTCATGATGGCGCAACTCGGCATCGATTTTGACAAGCCTATTCGCCATCTTAGGGAATTTTTATCCATCCTGATGCCGTTGTTGGAAGATGGGAAGGTCAAGTTTGAGGGAGAAACGCTCTCTTGCGATGCAGAGGTATTCCGCACGAACGAACCTAAACCTTCGGTCGTTGTTGCTGCACTTGGACCGCAGGCACTTAGGGTCGCAGGAAATCGAACTGATGGAACGACGCTTGCGTGGGTAGGGCCAAAAACGATAGAGGAACATATTGCGCCCAGTATCACCGAGGCAGCAGACAAAGCTGGGCGCCAGCCGCCGAGGATCATTGCCACGCTGCCTGTCGTCGTCACAGCGGACCCTGAAGGGATTCGGGCGCGTATTGCAAAGACCCTGACGATGTACGCTGAGCTTCCTTCCTATCAAGCCATGTTCAAACGGGAAGGCGTGGCGGGTCCGGCTGATCTAGCGATTGCTGGCAGCGTCGCGCAAGTTGAAGATTCTCTCGCTTGCCTGCGCGAGGCCGGTGTCACTGACTTTGCCGCGTCAGTCTATGCCACCAACAGTGATGAACACCTACAGACCAGAGCTATTCTCAAAGCCGCCAATCAATAGGTCTATCGCCAAAAACCTCCTGGGAGGTTGTCGACCAAAAGACTCAACGCCAGGGACTTTCACCTAAACTATTACCTGGGGACTATTCGAACACAAAGCGATTGCGGTCCTCGAGCCGTCAGTCCAGGTTTATAGACTGGCTTCTCGAGCAATTCGATCGACTGCGTTCTGTCCATGAGCTTCAAGAAAATCACCCCCATATCAAGCCGGGACAAATGATTTCCAAGGCAAAGATGAGCACCCCGCCCGAATGCAACATGGCGGTTGGGCTCACGTGTCACATCAAACACATCTGCCTTATAGAACGCATCAGAGTCCCGATTGGCGGAGCCGTACAACAGACCAAATTTTGTGCCCGCCGGGAAATTCTGACCCGCGATTAGAACATCCTCGCTCGCAAACCGGTGAAAAAATGGCAGTGGCGATTCATACCTGAACATCTCTTGCACCGTCGTATCGATCAGGCCTGGCTGTTGGCGCAGCTTTTTCATCTCTTCTGGAAAACGCAGCATGAGATGCAGTCCGCTCCCAAGTACGTCAATCGTTGAACCGTGACCTGCCATCAGCAGCAACATGCAGGCAGAAACCAACTCTCGTTCATCCAGTTCACCTTGATCACGGGCTTTAACCATCGCAGAGATCAAATCTCCCTGCGGTCGTTTTTCGCGATCACTGATAATCTGTTTCAAATATTCGTAACACTGCGTGGTTGCTCGCTCCGCCAGCGCCTTACGCTCTGGCGTTCGATCAATATCAAAATATTGAACGACATCTTCGGACCATTGCTGCAACCTCGGGCAATCTTCATCTGGCACACCCAACGCCCGCCCGATGATATGGCCCGGCACGTGCTCTGCTAATTCCGAGACAAAATCGAATTCTTTTACCTCCAGCAAACGATCCAACAATTGATCAACAAAGCCCTCAATCATTGATCGCTGCCGCTCAACAAAACGTCTGGAAAACTCTCGAAGTATGATCAACCGCAACTTAAAATGAGAATCACCGTCCGTCTCCAACATACTTTTTTGCACAAACTGCTCGTGATTCGGCATGTCGTGCCAATTGGCACGCCTTTGGCTTTCCAAAAGATCATCCGCAGACATCCAGGGGTCAAAGGATCTGACAAAGGTATGGTCTCGCGCGACAGATTCAACGTCATCGAAACGAGCCAAAAGCCAGGCGCCCACACTTTCCGAGTACACCGGTACTTCGTGCTCGCGCAACGCTTGATAAAAAGCATAAGGATCCGCTGCAAACTCGGGGGATTGTGGATCTAGTGTCAGGGATTTTTCGGTATTCAATGGCGAACTCTCGTGTGGCAGGGGCGTCATTTCAACACTAGCTTTCCCTAAAGAAAAGCACCAACTCAGACTGCCTAACCACGCATCAGTCTCGCTGCAATTAATGCTGCATACACAACAAAAACGACCCTGAATTCGTGTTAACGTCACCATTGAAGTACCCCCTTAAATACAGGCTAGATCCGAACAAATGTCAATAATCGAGGTCTCGCAAACCGCAGAGGTACAAAAGGTTGCTGCGCTTGATCTAGGGTCAAACAGCTTTCATCTTGTTGTCGCAAGAATCGTTGCGGACGATGTGCAAATCCTGCATCAGCTAAAGCTCAGAGCGCGCCTCGCGGAAGGTCTCGATGAAGACAATTTATTGTCACAGGATGCTATCGAACGCGGCCTCGATCATTTGCGGATCATCGCAGAAAGCCTGACCGACTTTGAGCCAGATCAGGTTCGGATCGTCGCCACCTATACGCTTCGTCGCGCCCGGAATGCTCGTGAATTCGTGAAGGCCGCCAAGAAAATTTTCCCGTACCCCATCGAAGTGATCTCAGGTGCAGAGGAAGCCAGACTTATCTACATGGGTGTGGCTCACACGATATATCACGAAGGTAATCGTCTGGTGCTCGATATTGGCGGCGGCTCAACAGAAATTATTCTCGGTGAGGGCTTCTACCCAAAACTCAGCTTCAGTTTAAGTATGGGCTGCGTGACCTATACGCGGCGGTTTTTCGATGGCGGTCGAATAACACGGAAACGAATGAATAACGCGATCAAAGCCGCGAGAACTGAAATTGAAGTCATCAATGAGCCGCTTATACGAATGGGGTGGGGCCATTGCCTTGGATCTTCCGGCACGGTTCAGGCGATCCTCAAATGTGTCACCGAGCTAAACCACCAACTTTCGCCCGACAAGGAACGAACGCCATCTAAAGATAGCGTCACGCTTGCAGACCTAGAAATGCTAGCCGACACCTGTATTGAAGCTGGCAATACCATGGCGCTGACTTTTACCGGTATTAGTGCCAATCGAAGGGATGTCTTTCCAGCCGGGCTCTCGGTGCTGATTGGCCTTTTCCGCGGCCTCGGCATTGAATCACTTTCCTACTCTCCAGCGGCATTAAGAGAAGGCGTCATTTATGAGATGGGAGACATTTTCGCGGAGCGCGACATCAGAGAAAGAACCGCGCAGAGCTTGGTGACCCGATACGTGGTCGACACCGGCCAGGCCAAACGCGTTGAACAGACCGCTCATCTTTTGTTCAGCCAGGTTAAAAAGTCCTGGAAGACCGCCACTCCGGAATTGGAACAATTGCTTAGCTGGGCAGCTTTACTTCATGAAGTCGGATTACAAATCAACTCCAAAAGCTCGCACAAACACGCCGAATACATCCTGAAAAACATCGACATGCCTGGCTTTAATCAAGAGCAACAAGCATTACTTGCAACACTGGTAAGGTTTCAACGGAAGAAAATCAGAAAAGAACAGTTTGCTGAATTTCTTTTTTACGCGCTGCCGGAAATCAGTCACATGATCGTCTTGCTAAGACTCAGTGTGCTCCTTAACTTTAAACGACAGGATCAACTGTTACCTGAACTCAAAGCGCAGGTGGTCGAAAATCAACTGAAACTCAAATTCCCAGAAGGCTGGCTAGACTCGCACGCCGTGTTTAAATCCAGACTTGAGCAGGAACAACACTTTCTCAAAGCACTCGAAATCAACCTCGAGTATCACTAATTAGGCGCTCTATTCACGCAGGAAATTCGGCGTGACGTGGACAACCGAACCCTGACATACTTGCGCCAACGCTCTCAAACTCATTTAGGACAGATGACATGATCGATTTTCAAATCCCAGAAGACGCCAAAGCGGTAAGAAACAAAGTCAGAACCTTTGTTCAGGAGGAATGTCATCCTGCCGAAGAAATTTGTACCGCTGACAATTTCGATGAAGTTCTTGCGGAGCTTCGCGGTAAAGCGAGATCACAGGGACTCTGGTGTCCTTTTGTACCACAGGAACATGGCGGCATGGGTTTGGGTCCACTAGCCAATGCACTGGTACAAATGGAACTCGGTGAAAGCTTCCTCGGCGCGCTATCAATGAACACGCAGGGCCCCGACGATGCCACCATGCTGACACTGCTGGAACACGGCACGGACGAACAACGCGAGAAGTACCTGAAACCGCTACTCAACGGTGAGAAGCGAATTTGTTACTCCATGACAGAAAAGGCAGCGGGTGCAGACGCAACCGGCATGCAAACCACGGCCGTACTCGATGGAGATGAATGGGTTCTCAACGGTGAAAAATGGTTTAGCTCATCTGCCAATGTTGCAGATATTGCGGTTGTGATGGCCAAGACTGATCCCGATGCGCCGCGACACGAACAATACAGCACTTTCCTAGTGGAACTACCGAACCCGGGATACGAGATTGTTAGAGACATCGAAACCATGCAGCCTCATACCGAGCTTGGCATCAAGATGGGCGGATCCCACTCCGAGGTCAAGATCGACAATCTACGTTTGCCAAGGGAAAACATTCTTGGCGGCCGCGGCCAGGGGTTTAATATGGGGCAGCATCGACTGGCCTATGGTCGACTCCGTCACGGAATGCACAACGTTGCCATGGCGCAACGTGCCCTGGATCTCGCAGCGGCACATGTCATACAACGTGAAACTTTCGGTAAGCGGTTAGCTGATCGCCAGGGTGTTCGTTGGATGATGGCCGATTGTGCGTCCGAGATTTACAAAGCTCGCCTGATGCTTCTGCACATTGCTTACAAAGCAGAAAACGGCATGGATCTAAAACAGGAAAACGGCATTGCAAAAGTTTTCCTCGCGAATATGGTTCATCAGGTGGTTGATACGGCCCTGCAATTGCACGGCGCGCTGGGTTACAGCCATGACACTCCTCTCGCGAGTTGGTACACCAGTATTCGATCACAGCGACTCGTTGATGGCCCCGACGAAGTTCATCGCTGGAGAACGGGCGCCAACGTCATCAAGGCTTATGAAAAATATGGCACCACAGCATCAGCCTGCGGGGGAGACCTGTTCGAATGATAGCGAAAACGCTATCAGCTACACTGCTTGCCTTACTCGCAGTTTCAACCGGCGTTTTTTCAGAGGAATCAGCCCAGGCAGCCTTCAGTATGGGCGACGGTGACGAAAACTGGATCAAGACACAAGACGCTGCGCGAGAAGGCAAGACATTGACGTTTAAGGAAGTCCAGATCAATGGCAACGGCTGGCTGGTGATGCATCCGTTTGAAAACGGAGTGGCCAACGGAGATAAATATGTTGCGGCCACTTACGTTGAATCGGGTATTAACCAAGACGTTGATATCGAGGTCTATAGAGGCGTCTCGACGGGAGAGATGTACATCGTCATGCTTCATCGCGACCTGAACGAAAACGGCATCTTTGATTTCGTTTTCGTTGACGATACTAATGTCATGGATCGAGCCGTGTTTGAGGGTTCAAAAATGATCGGGCATGCGTTCGCGGCGCCCTAAATCAACAGGGCAAGTGTTTGGTTAGGCTGAAGCCGGTTCTACTGGCTTCAGCTCCAGACGTCCGTACCTTCTTTTCCAACTTCCATCAGCCGATGTCAATCGTGGCTTAGCACCTTATTAACCCTTACTTGCATCATGTGACCATCGGGCGCCACAAATCGGCAAGACGTTCCTCCGTCGGTGCACCACCCCACTCCTTCGCGCAAGAAAGCCTTCTGTGAACCTGCATAGCAAACCGGCACGCTGAAAAATCTCCATTTTCCCTCGCAGCGTAACCTGACGGCCAAAGCTTTTAGAACCCCAGATACATAAACGATGCGCCGGCGTTACTAGGCCACGCATGATATTTCTCGCGGTTCGTCGTTGATGTCGCAGTAATAACATCGTCGACGACGTCAAAGAGCATCAGCGCGAGAACTGGCTGTTAGTCTTTGGGAACCCAAGACACCACGCCAGCGCTTGCCCGGTGCAACAGCCCGCTTACGGCTGTGTCATCCAGTGAAAACGACGGCTCTCACAATGTACAAACCAGGCGGGGGGCTGTTCTTCATTATTGCTCTTGTTGCTCTTTGGTTGAGACACAGTATTGAATTAACAAGCGTGCTAGCTCAACGTTGGCAGCAGTTCATCGAGGTAATCCGCGCTGCCAATCTCGATCTTCGACAGCTCATCCAACGCTTCGGATTGATCTGGATACAGAGCCTTCATCCTTTGCCAGGCGTTCGCGCCCTGCCGTTCCGCGTTGGCCTGAATCATCATTTGCTCAACCGGTGTATACGATTCAAACACGGCATAGTAAGTTGCTTTGGCCTTTGGAATAACATCCAGGACAAGAGCACGATGCTCGTCTGACGGTGGGAACAGCGCCTCAACCCGGTCAGCAATCTCATCTTCTCTCTCAGCGCAGTCCAGCAAACCTGCTTTGTGGGCCGGCACGTCTTTGGCCCAACCCCGATAACGATCCGCCGCGGTGCGCTCGAGTTGTGACAAAAGGAAAGGATAAGCGCCCTGAGGAACACCGCTAAGATGTTCTGAGAGCACTTCTCCGAAGTTTGGCATCTCTAATACTGTCATGACGACCTCTTTTTCTTTGGAAATTTATACTCCGATTTTCTTATATTTGATTAGGGATTAAAAGGTTTGTATGACCGAAGCCAACGTTGAATAGAAATGTTCATGGAATTACCCAGCCTGACCACTGCTCTTCCCACAGAGCGCGCGAAAGCGATTGCTTTGGTCGTGCTGGGGTTTGCATCAGGCTCACTAGTAAGATGGTATTGGCCTGCGGCTGAACAGGACCTAAGCGCTGCACCGGCGATCGATGCATTTGGCGGCAATGCGGTACACGCTGGCACCGGAGATCAAAGGTGATGTATCTGCAGCGCTAGATAAGATCGAAGGTTCCCACCTATTGTGGATATCTGTTCTCTGCCGCAGATCGGCGTCGACCCCTTATATCAAGGCAAACGTCTAGGCGCCGCGCTCATCGAATGTGGCAAGGTGATGCTAACCGCGGACTTGGCGTCATCCAATCAACTTAATGTTTCTCTCTTTGATCGTCTTGTATTCGAGAAGGTGGGAGAAATCCCGATTGGTTCTTCACCCGTTGTGACGCCCATGTGTCGGGCCGCGCAGCACTAATAATTTGTTAGTCACGCGGCCCGATGCTTCACGAAGGGTGTTAAAACCTAAAACTCTACATCCATCGTTCACCTCTTGTGAAGCAGCCTTCGTGACTAGATAAGCGACAGAAGCTGTGAGAGGAGACTAGAATTCACAGCACTCAACCTCATTGGCAGGAAGCACAACATGATTATAACTAACATTGACATTATACCAGGCAAGAAAATCACCAAACATTTTGGCTTGGTTCAGGGCAATACGGTTCGCGCAAAACACGCTGGCAAAGACATTCTTGCAGGGCTAAAGAATATAGTCGGCGGGGAACTCGTTGCCTACACAGAACTGCTTCAGGAAGCACGAGAGGAAGCCACTGACCGCATGATTCAACAAGCCGAGGCAATTGGCGCTAACGCAGTGCTAAATGTTCGCTATTCAACGTCAAGTGTTACCGCTGGCGCCGCCGAACTCTTCGCTTACGGCACAGCCGTCGTGTTGGAGTAACCCATGGATTACATCAATCTCATTATTGTTGTGACGATGGTCACGGTCGGCTATGTCTTCGGGCGGATAGCAGAAAAAAAACATTTCCGTTCCCTGATCGAACGAGAAGAAACCATGCGCTCGCTACTGACATTCAGCGAGAGATACCCGCCAATTGGCATGAAGTTTACACAAAGCCACCTCGTCGGCGGCAACGTCGTCATCAGCATCGATTACTTCAAGCATCTTGCGGCGTCTCTCAGAATGCTGCTGGGCGGGAGAGTAGCGGCGTACGAATCGCTGGTAGAGCGCGCGCGACGAGAAGCACTGCTTCGCATGAAAGAAGACGCGAAACAAAAAGGCGCCTCCATCATCATCAACGTCAAGCTGGAAACAGCTTCGATCTCCAAGGGCGCACAAGGACAGGTCGGTTCGGTTGAGGTCTACGCCTATGGCACCGCACTGATTGAAGCATGACACTTCATGACCTATGAAAACCCCAGAATCCCCGAAGGCATAAACGTATCACAGACCAACCCTCTGGCCGATATGGCCACTATGCTCATGGCTGTTACCGGGATCTTGGCATTAGGTCTTACCGTGCTCTTCTTTGCCTCGGGCTATCTGGTTAAATTTCTGCCCTTCAGCGCAGAAGAACCCATCGGCAAGGCTTTTGCCGATGAGATTTTTCTAGCAGAGCACTGTCACCCGGACGCAAATCGAGTAGAAAAGCGATTACAAAATCTTGCTAACAGGTTATCCCTGGCGCAGAACACCCCTCAAGGAATGCCGCTAAAGGTACAACTTCTAGAAAGCGATGAGATCAATGCCGTGGCCACCTTTGGCGGCCGCATTTACATCATGCAGGGTTTGCTGGAAAAGTTACCGCACGAAAATGCATTGGCGATGGTATTAAGTCACGAAATTGCACATATCGCGCACCGGGACCCACTGGTAGCGCTGGGTCGAGGTGCAATCATGTGGGTCGCCCTCTCGTTTATTCCCGGTCTCGGAGATTTTGGTACCGCCCAGGTTTTGTCCCAGATCACCAATTTAGCGGCACTTGGGTTCAGCAGGAATCAAGAAGAAGCGGCGGATAAGGCAGCATTGGAAACGCTAAGAAATTACTATGGTTATACCACTGGCGCCGAGGCGCTTTTCGAAACGCTAAAGGAAGGCCAGAGTGAAAGGGGTCCCGCATTGTTTAGCACTCACCCCGTTACCGAAGGCCGAATTAACGAAATTCTTCAGCATCAAAATGCCAGTGCAAGAGGACCTTTAGTCTCGATCGAACCCTACAGACTTGGTCGTTCAGGCTCAAAGAGCCCATCCTGCGAGATCATGTCCTACCCATCAACTTAACAATTGGACTTGATCGAGACTCAGCCCTAAGCCAACCTAGGTTCAATATAGTAAATTCAATCTAATAGCTTAAATATAATAGCTGCAACCAGATTCAAACCACGGGATAAATGATGTCAGGAATTGAACTTAGCGGACTCAAAGACAAGGTAGCGGTCGTTACTGGGGCAGGACGTATGAGGAGCATAGGCCGATCAATCGCTCGCGAGCTTGCTAGAGCTGGCTGCCATATTGTACTCACTGGAACGGGCCGCGACCCCTCTCGCTACCCAAAAGATGAACAAGCTGCCGGTTGGCGAGATATCGAGTCTGTCGCTGAAGAAATTCATCAACTCGGTCGTGACACACTGGTAATGGTTAACGACGTATCCAATCCTGAGTCTGTCGATGAGCTCGTAGGCGCCACCCTGAATAGGTTTCAGCGGGTCGACTACATCATTAACAATGCAGGCGCCGCAAGGGGAGCTGACCGCGTACCGGTTGTCGATCTTGCCATCGACGATTGGCACAAAGTGATGAACGTCAATCTCAATGGCACTTTTTACATGAGCCGGGCCTTCGGGCAAGCACTCAAGCAACAAGATCAGGGCGGCGCCATCATCAACATTTCGTCCATCGCCGGCAAAGCATTGCCCCCAAATACAGCCGCTTACGCGGCCAGTAAAGCCGCTATTCAGGCGATGTCGGCATCAATGGCTCAGGAGATGGGCCGATTCGATATTCGAGTCAATACCATTTGCCCAGGTGTCATTGATACGTACCGCATGGATGATCTCGGCCGTGATGCGGCCTGGGAAAAGATGCTGCGCGTGATCCCACTCGGTAGGGCCGGGAGCGGTGAAGACATTGCCTATATGGTGGCGTTTATGTGTAGCGAACAAGGGCGGTGGATTACCGGGCAGGCATACAATGTTGACGGTGGGCACGTTGTTCAACACTGATGGTTCAACACTGATGGCTCAACACTGATGGTTCAACACTCATAGCGCGGCTGGTGTTGCGCTAAATATCTCAGCGATGAGCCGCTACTTACTACAGGGAAACGAACTCAGGATTCGCCGGCAGGTTTGGAGCGACATAATCGCTGTTGTCCATGCGTTCTTTGACGGACGCATGGACAAGACTTGATGGACTGATTGAACGAACGCGTGTCCCCAGAGGCTTCCAGATCCCCTGAAACGAATCATGCAATTCGCCCATGGGATCCGGTTTGAGCTTACCCATCTCGCTCCCCTTTAAACGCAATCCGTGCGCTAGGGTTGAATCAGCCATCCATTTCAATGCAATATCAGAGAGACTATGGACGGGATATCCACCGCCGACATCCGAGTGAACCCCAGTAAACCAGACCTGCCGGATACGTTTATCAGAGCGCCACTTGAGCACCTTAAAGGCTTTACGCTTCTCATCAATAGCCATTGCTTGATAGCCAAATTTTACGCAACCGGGCAAAATATTGTCATTAAAATCAGAATCAGTTGTCGTTTTAACCGTATCCCAAACACCAACAACTTCTATCGGGATTTTGATCAATCTGCCGGATGTAAGCAGCGCCGCGACACTCTTTGAGTCCTGACTCAGATATAGCTGCCACGCGAGCTCAACATCCGCAGCCTTAACGGGCAAACCACAAAAATTGATGAGACCAGCCGTCCGTCTTGCTGCATAGGATCCGCGACTGAACCCGAAGAGAAACACTTTGTTTTTGGGTGAATGCTCAACGGTGAGATCTTTAGACTGCCAGTCCTTGTCTTGAAAACGACGCCGCAGGAATCGATAAGCACCCAATATTTGGCGATCAAGATGTTTGCCATAGACGCCACCCGGCACCGCTTCCAGAAATGCCGTTCCAACGCCCTCTTCGTAGTGAAATACCTGTTTCGATCTGGAACATACCCGGTAGAGCTTTTTCAGATTCGTGCGTGACGCCGCATCATTCCAGGTTCCATCAAATAGCACGACAAGGTTTCTAGAACTCATCAGGATCCTTCAGGACGATATTCGTCGTCATCCTCATTATCTTGAGAAAGGCTAGTATCGGCACCGTCACACCACCATGTGACGTTTTGTGGCACATAGGCACCTAACGACAATACAGAGACGACGAGAAAAGCAGCATTAGTATGATAGCGGACGCGGGATACGCCCTTCTGGTTCTCACATTTTTCCACGGGAAAAGCGGACCATTTAAATCCATACAAAGACCCATGGAAGACCTGCGATGCAGTCGTAGAATCTGGCGTCTTCGGCAGATCACCTTCCACGCTAAAAGTCATGCAACCGGATAGCAGCGTTAACAACAACCACGAAAACGAAATTTTTAACAAAAGGCTCATATCGCTCATTCTCAATTAGCGGCAAAAGATAAGTGCATTTTAAAAGACGATCCTCCCAGTTTGCCTCACTACATGAACATTAAAAAAAGCCAATTCGCCTTCGACCTGACGGCCAAGAGCTTTTTTACACGACTTTGGGCTGCGGACACCCACGGCTAGGCTTATCGCCGCCACCACCGCTCAGTCGGCGCGGCATTGTTATAAGAACGCCAGAACAAAGTGTCGGCTTTTTTCACACTAATTAACTGAGCCTCCGACTTGCTACTAATATAACAATGGCTTGCGCACATGGCATGAACTTGATGAATTCTAAAGCTTCAACACCGCCGCACTTCAGGATCATAGAACATGAAATCAATTGCACGTAGGCTCTTTGTACTCTGCTCGCTTTTAGGTCTTTGCTTATCGGTTCTGGCTCTGCCCGTACTTGTCGGTGATTTCTAAACTGACCTCTCTGTATGGACGGCGAAATCAGCCTGCGGCGGCGCTCACAGCAGCGTTATTGTCGTAGACCCTCTCGGCGCTTCTAACCATGTGCGAACATTTACCGTTCAAGAAAGCGCGGGTGATATTTTTACCGCCGATACCGCAACAAACCCTACAGGGTTCTGCACCGTTAAGTTTGACTATATCGGGCATCCCAAACCCGGATCAGTCGCTTGTGACTTTGGTGGATATTTTGGTGTAAGCCTAGACCGACCAGGCGCGCATCCCCGGGTTGCCGGACAGATTCCTTCCCAACACCCATTGATCTAGTCAATGATGGTAGTTGGCATCATTACGAACTCACTTTTTCGCATCCTCTCGGCGGAACCGAGGTACATTTTGTGCAGGAAGATTGGCTCGGCAGCTATGGGGTCACGGGCGACATTTATTTTGACAATCTGGTTTTTGGAGATCAGGTTGCCGTAGAAAACCTTCCGGGATAACTATTTTGACAATCGGTCTTATCCTTTCACCAAAAAGACGGCGGGTGCTTTAACTTACGATGACAGGCTCATTACCTAACATTTGTAAACGCCTGCCCCGCTTTCAATTTCCCTGCTATTAACTCGCGCGAACAACCATCACAATAAATATGATTCAACACATCAGAGGCAGACTAGGAATCCAACCTGCGCTCCAAGGTGTCTCATTGCAGCCAGGTACCGTCAATTCGCAACACAAGCTGTTCCGCACACCGCAAGGCGAACAGCTTCCTTCACGAGTCTCGCGAAATCACCGACAACACACAACACAGAGAACTTGATCTAAACGCTTTGCGAAGACAAACCTGACGGCTCGATCCTCCAACTAAGCAACGCCCACCGCCTGCGGATCGTTCAACCGCCACGAACAAACACGAGTCAATTGGAGCGCCTCTCCGAGGCTTAAAGTTTCAGTAATTTTGCGCCAATCGACGCTTTACCCTCCAGGACCTGCGACTTCTGTCGCCTCATAGAAACTTGCGGTAACACCTTTTGGTGGATTTGCAGCCATAGCTTTTTGGAAATCAGCCATGTGCGGCTCACCAAAATGTGCTGATAACGCGGCCATATCATCCCATTTTTCGGTAACACGAATCACATTGGGATTATTCAATTCGATAGAAAAAGTATAGTCATGGCACCCTGATTCCGCCCGACTCTTCTGCTCCATTACCGCAATCGCCTCTTTCATCGCCGCAACATCAGATTCCGTGGATTCGATAATGGCATTCACTACAATCATAATGACTCTCGTTTGTTAAAATAAAATAGATTTCCACTATCGCAGACCGAACTTCCTACGTCCAAAACAACAGCAATCTCATCAAGATTATAGGCGACATAAAAAACATCATGACCTTAAGCAAAGACGACATTCAGACAATAGCCGCCAAGCCTGAGAACTGTGCACAACCACTCACAGGTCACTATTGTTTTCATCGCGGTTAACGCAGTGATATCAAAGCAAAAAGTATCTGGGCACTTATCCGTGAACTTTCCGATGATCTATTATCGTTTGACTCTCGCATCGTTAAGACACTGCTGGGACTACCGCTAAAGCCCGGCCATCTGACCGTCGAAGTTTTCAAGGGGCGACGGGCCAGATGCACGCCGCATATCAGACTCTATTTGGTCATTAGCTTCCTGTTTTTCTTTCTGATGCCGGGCATCAACCCCATCAATGACGAGCATATCAATGCGGACAACCTTATCGATATTCAATCTGATGTCGAAGAAGTACAACTGAAGAAATTCATTACGCTCGCTCGTGAAAACCCGACAAAAACTCTACAACCCGTTATGGGACAACCTCTCCGCAGTCATGTTTTTGATGCTACCGGTGTACGCGATATGCCCTAGGCTGTTCTATCTACGCCAACCTATTCTTTATGCGGAACACTTGTTACTGCTCGCCCACAATCATTGCTTTCTTTTCCTGGCGCTTCTCTTATCAGGATAGCGTGGACTCATCGCGCTGTTCCGATGAGCGCGAACAGGACTATCTCTCACCGACCTCATTGATTTCTGGATTCCGCTCTACATGTATCTCAGCTTAAGGACAGTTTTCGGTTAATCACTCCTGATCACACTCTTGATATTCAGTTTCCTGCTGCTCTGCTATTTGACGCTATCTATCTTCGGGGGCGTCGTCGCACTCATCATCGGAATGTTGAAAATCTAGCTTTAAACAATGCCAGCCAGCTCATATAACCAGTGTGTGTTCAATCGCACTGTCACCCCTGCCCCCTAATTCTCGGTCGACAAACGCCAGAGGTGTTGTTTCATCGATGGCTGCCCTACCATCATGTTCGTTGTGCCTGGTTCGATAATAGAGCACGGTATACTCGTTGTGCCTGCGCACAAAAGCCTCACTGGAATCCGGCGCTCCCCACTCAACTCGAACATTTGTCTGAATTGTGCCGAGCGCCAACCGTTCTACTATTTTTGTTTATTTTGGAGAGCCAACGCTCTTCCTCCCAGTTAATGGTGTTTACGGCCATGACGCAGCCCCTCAACAGGCAGTAATGAACGACACTGCGAAAGTTTTTAACGTCACCCTGGTCCCTAAATGGGAAAGAATTCATATTGGGCAAGGCAATCTCCGCGCCGTCCGAGCCAATCCTTAGATTTTAAGGGCTACAGACATCCAAAGTGGCACGGTGGTCTCGATAAGATTGCGAAATGCACCAACATTTCGTCACCTTGAACCTAGTCAAGTCTCGTGCCTATGATGGCAGCCAACCAATGAACACAACCTTATAGAGGCAGGCATCCATGAACTACGAAACGATAATGGTTGAGACCGAAGACGGCGTGACAATGATCACAATGAACAGACCAGAGCGGTTGAATGCCTGGACGTACCAAATGGGTTCAGAACTACAGGCCGCCTTTCAAGCCGGCAACGACGATCCCAGCGTCGAAGCCTTTGTCTTTACCGGCGCTGGTCGGGGCTTTTGCGCCGGCGCAGATGTTAAAGATTTGTTTCAGGCGCAGGCTGAGTCTGGCGAACCCCGAGGCGGATCGAGTGAACCCAGCAATTGGGTCGGTTTGATCAGAGCCTCAAAACCGATTGTGGCGGCGATCAATGGCGCAGCTATTGGTGTGGGACTAACGCAAATACTACCCATGGATTATCTCATCGCCTCAGATCAGGCAAAGCTCAGCTGCCGGTTTGTCAAAATGGGACTCGTACCCGAACTCGCCAGTTCACAGTTCTTGATTGCCCGCTGCGGCTTTGGAGGCGGCAGCGAACTCATGCTCTCTGGAAAGACGGTTTCAGCTGAAGAAGCCCTACAGGTTCGACTCGTCGACCGGGTTGTCACCCACGAATCGCTGCTATCAGAAGCCAAAGCAGTGGCCAAATCGATGGGGGAAAACCCACAGTCTGCGCTCGCCATGGTGAAACAACTCATCACCGAAAATATGACAGAGCCGAGCCTCGCCGCGGTACAGCAAAGAGAAATGCAGGCACTCATGAATTGCTACGACACGCCTGAGCATATTGAGGCAATCGCGGCGTTTGTAGAGAAACGCAATCCCGACTTCAAAGGCGCCCGTAATCAACAGTAGTAGACTGATCGCTCACGTCGGTAAATGAGAATTCAGACGCAACAGAACTGGCCTTGTCATGCTGAATAAACAATACGCCGAGTCGATAATGATCCGCGTCGCCGCTGATCTGCTCATTCGAAGGAGTCGCCTCGGACAAAGAATGTAGCTCGCTGATCGAAGCCACTCATTGTCGTCTTAATCGAGCGTTAGTCCGTGAACATTGCTCTGGCGTCGAGAGCGAAGGCAGAACAAAACAAAATTGCTGGATTGATCACAACCTTAGCCCCGCGATCCAAAAACTTGCTGGTAGGAATTCAACCATCGTTGACATTCCCGGCAGTCACGCGAAGTCTTTTCAGGTCGTGTACTAGGCGGAAAGGCAAAGCTATGCACCCATTTCGAGACGTAGCAGGTCGGCACGCCCGCTGGCGATAGATGCATGGCATCCGGAGGACAGCGGCTCATCACGTATCTTGTTCACCCTGGATACGTGAAGGAAGGTCGCGGCACAACCTCTCCTAGACTCAACCTTGATGCTCAGGCAGTACGAGGAAACATGTTGCTGTATCATCACTGCGAGCCCTGCTCAAATATCAGACGCCATGCTAGCCTGCATGGCGGGCGACCCGCCCTCTCCGGAGTTAAATGGGCTTACGACCCTGTTTCGAGAACGCCCGTATTGCCCGCTTCATTCAGAGGACTCACAATAGAATCCAAAAGAAAATGGACACAAAGGGATTGCAGTGGTTTCGACAACCAATTTTTCTGCAGAATGTCACCACCAGCGTGCATACTTCGAATTCGATCAGGAGGCTAGGATATGACCAACCGTTGCCCCAAGTTACTCACCATCACCGATTAAAAGGGGCCAGCCCATGCAATATTTCAGTGTCAGCGAAGCAAAAAACAAAACCGGACTAAGACTGGTACTAACGCGAGACGTACCGGGCCCCTGGAGTGAAGCTGCAAAGGCCATCCTGCGAACGCGCAATATTGAATATCTACCGGTAGAACAGCATGGCGGTCGCGATAATGCAGAGCTTGTCGAATGGACGGGACACAGGAATGCACCCATTGCGCTTTACGACAACGAACCACCTCGAGTCAGGTGGCAGGAGATACTCGATCTTGCGGAGCGTCTCGGATCAGGACCATCTTTGTACCCTGAAGACATTGAGCAACGCATCGCGATGGTGGGTCTTTCTAGCGAAATCTGCAATGAGGGAGGGCTCGCATGGCACGCCCGTATGCTGATGTTAGATATGACCTACAAGGCTCATGGTGATGTCGTTTTCTCAAAGAACCCCATGTTTAGGGAATACGGTTTCTCCGAACAGGCGGTCAAGGACGCGGCCGTTCGCGTCGAACAAATTCTTGAGCATCTCACCACGTTGATCAAAACTCAGCGGGAGAACGGCTCAATCTATCTAATCGGGGACTCGCTCTCCGCTGCTGACATCTACTGGGCTTGTTTCTCGAACATGTTAGAGGCGTTGCCTCATGAACAAAACCCAATGCCAGAAAGCCTTAGGCAAGGTTGGAGCGCACTTGCAGCAGGTATCAGCGGCTATGATTCGGTTTTGATAGAACAACGAAACGCCATTTTTGAACGTCATCTGTGGCTTCCGATGGAGTTCTAATCGAGATCTCCATTAGCACCAAGCATAGAAGGCGAACCGCTTGAGGCTGCTAATCGAATCACATCTACTTCGATCTCGGTAATGAATACACCGAACTTGTGACGTTTTTCAGCGCCGGCCGGTTTCACCACAGCGTCCGGTACACGGGGTTTTTGCGGCCTCACAACGATCATTATCCTGACCGGAAGTACTCACCATGACCACAATGAGAATGTCCTGTGTGAGATTTTTATTGTGTCCCTTAAAAACTCGCGCCCATCCATTCTGGGCATATTGATATCCAGCACAATGAAATCAAATCCATCAACGCCATGCACGATTTACTGATCTCTTCTAACATCGCGCGCGAAATGAAGCGTAGCTTCGATTTCTGAATTTTCGATCACGGTTCGGTCTACATATCGATCAGCGTCAAGGTCTTTAATGATCAAAACAATTTTCATCCCAGTTCCTAAAGCCAACAGATGCCTATTCAATTCGCGCAATGAATCCCAGCGACGCGGAGTGAGTCAGCGCAAACATCTAAAACCAACTTCGGAATTGAGGATTCCAGCGGAAATTTGAACGTTTACACGCGAGCGATGAGAGCACAGTACTTAAAGACAGCGCCTAACAAGAGCACCTGACAGGAATGCTGATTTCATCGAAGTATTGCCTCGATTTTTTTGATCAACTCGAGTTGATAAATCAGGTCTCTGTCATAGTCGAGCTTCTCTGTATCCAAAACCAATACTTCAGAAGCCTGATATCCATCAATCCAGTCATCATAAAGTCGGTCGAGTCGTTTCAAATAAGATAGCGGGATATCTTGCTCCATCGCCCGACCGCGTTGCCGAATCCTAGAACGCAGCGTCTTCATGGAACATTTAACGTAAATGAGAAGATCAGGGGGTTGAATCGTTTCAAGAATAGTCTGATAAAAATCCCAGTAGGTTCGAAAGTCGCGATCATCCATCCCCCCCATTTCATGCAGCGCCGTCGCGAAGATTTCGGCATCTTCAAAGATCGTTCGATCAAGCACAACAACCCCGTCTGCGCGGTCAAACTCCCGATGTATTCTGAATTTGTTGCTCAGGAAATAGATCTGGGAATGAAACGCCCAGCGCGGCATGTCCTCATAAAAAGAAGGCAAATAGGGGTTTTCATCGTTCGGTTCATAGAAGGGTTGGATGCCAAACTTCCGGGACAGAAAGGACACGAGAGAAGACTTCCCACTCCCGATGTTCCCTGCAATCGCGATCGACTTTATCAAACCTTACCCTTGACCCGTGCGGAGCACAGCTGAATCCTGGCAACGTGGTGGTAAAGGGGTATTACAAAATTCATTCTTACATCACCGTAGTAGACGCTAGGAAAACTTTGATCAGTGTCTATTTGCGCAGGGACGACTTGCGCGGCCCGACCTGCGCGGCCCGACCTGCGCGGCCCGACCTATATATCCTATTAATCCAAGCTTCCTTAGTTAAGGAAGTTACGACGTACGGCCTGAAAAGTCTCTTCTCCGACCCCAATACTTCGAAGATACCCAAGGGCTCCCCCCCAGCGCTCATCCAGGCCGTCCAGAAAATCGCCCATGGCCTCTTCTGGCACACCTGCTGCGTGAAGCATGGCGGCACGATTCATACCCTCAGGGTATCCCACGGTACTCTCAATAAAGTCCGCCTGCCGTGGTACATCAATGTTCGTCAGTTTGTAATCGGCCTCAATGACACTCCGGTGAACGCCAAGAACTGATAGCAGAAACGCGGTGGATACACCCGTGCGGTCCTTGCCAGCGGTACAGTGCAGGACAATCGGCGCGTTCTCACTTCCGGCCAAGATCGCGAATAACCGGAGCCATGACTCGGGTCCAAATTCCAGGTACCCCAGATAGCGCTTACCTGAAATGCCCGTGTCGCCTACAAGACGACTCAGCGTGTCAGTCCCCCCTTCCGGTATAACGCTGATGTTGTGGTAGTCTGCGCCCATATCCGGCAAGGGTCCGCGACCCTGATCAGAAATCTCATCCGGCTTTCTTAGATCTATCTGAGTCTTCACGCCCAGCGCCTTCAAACCTTGAAGATCGATATCAGACATTCGATCCTGGCGACCTGCCCTAAAATAATGTCCCCAACGCACAACCTCGCCATCCTCATTGGTGTATCCACCAATGTCGCGAAAGTTAAAACAACCCTCAAAAGGGTGATGGCGTGACTCAAAGTCTTTGTTCATAGCATGATCGGACGCTGATAAATGATCCGCGACCATACTAAATGGCCTTTGGCAAAGCCATAAGGCATTTTCTATCCAAACGGCTTTTGGCAAAGCCAAAAGGCGTTTCCTACCTCAAACTCTCGCGCGTAGTGGCAAGTGATTGGCAGAATCACTGAGAGCGTTTTCCCTAGACTCGAACAACTTCAACACCCGCCATTACCATATAGGAGCTCTCAGCGCCTTTTCTGCGAAAAGCCACTTGCCGCTTTTCGCGAGTTCCTAAGGCTTAACGATCATCGCTTCGCTAAGATCGTTTGGGCTCTCAGCGCCTTTTCTGCGAAAAGCCACTTGCCGCTTTTCGCGAGTTCCTAAGGCTTAACGATCATCGCTTCGCTAAGATCGTTCTGGCCCAAATCGATACTCGTCCAGATAAGCCCTAACATCCTTAAGGTGTTTCAGCGGTCGCTTCAATTGACCCGCACTGAATGCCTCCTCAAATTGTGACAATAACGGTCCTATCGCTGCGATCGCGCTCTCCCTGGTGACTCGCCCCTTAGATGTCATCGTTACTATCTTGCGGCGCCCGCTGTTCTCATCCGGCCTGATAGAAACCAGTTTTTTAGACTCAAGCTTTTTCAGCGTATTCGTCATAGCCCCGCCGGTGACCTGAAACGCCTTCGCCAATCTGCCGGGCGTCGCTTCGTCATCAACACGAACAAACCAGTTCAACACCGAAAATTGGGAAGACGTAAGACCCTCGGGGAGTTGCTGCTCGAACATGTTGTTGCTCAATTGAGCAATAATATTAATTTCATTGAAATAAGTGAAAAGGACTTCAAGGTCCTCTGGCTTAGAGGTCATGCACCACTCGTCTTATTGAATGAGATCAAGTTTATCCCTATAAGGTTTACAATCAAACTGTTTAATATTAAAGTTTATGCAAATCACCAAATACACGAGAAAAACCATGAAAATTACTGCCTGGATCATCGGAATACTCATCGGCCTGGTATTGACCATGGCCGGTCTTGAACGACTCGCCGCGGAACGAATCGAAGTGGTTGAATTACATACACTCGATGAGCAATCGCAACCTGTCACCACCCGTTTGTGGATTGTCGACAGCCACGGGTATCAATACTTACGAGTAGGTTCCGACGGCTCAGGCTGGTTCGACAGGGTCAATGCCAACAAGGCGATTGACCTGACCCGGAACGATGACCGACAAACTTATACCGTCATGCTACGCCCAGAAAAGAGCGAAGAGATAAACCGCTTGATGCATGAAAAATATACCTGGGGAGACTCACTGATTGGCCAACTGGTTGGCGGCCGTGATCAATCTATCCCGATTGAACTGCACCGGGTCGAGTAGGCTGCTTTAATAAAATTCTGATGATCGATTTTCTGGCTCGCACCCAGGGAAAATTGACGGCTCGAAATGTCATCAAAATCCCCGCCCACCCTAATAAAGTACCCTGATAAGGTAGATTGATCCTGATAAGGTAGATTGATAACGTCCTTCATAGGTTTCAGGATTGAGATCGAGGCGATTGCCTTTGGGCCGGACTAAGCAAGGGTAAACCGATGCGTCATTTATTGATGCGCTATGTTATTAATCCACTAAGCGCCATTGATCGCGGTTGCCACCTTAGAATTAGGACACCACGATTCGTTTAACAAATAAGCAGTGGATTCTTCGCCGGGCATCGGGCGCGAAAACCAGTAACCCTGCAGTTGATCCGAACCCAATTTCGCCAGCCTTTGTGCCTGCAATTCAGTTTCAACACCCTCAGATACAACGCTCATGTTCAGACTCTCTGCGAGCGCGGTAATAGTCTTCACAATAGGCACCGAGCTTTCGTCATTATCAAGGTTTGACACAAAGCTTCTGTCGATTTTGACAGTGCTGATAGGCAGGCGGTGCAAGTATGACAATGATGAGTAACCCGTTCCAAAGTCATCAATCATGAGCTCGCACCCCAAGTCTATCAGTGCGGTGAGTGTATCGAGCACACTATTCACGTCAGCAACCAGCATCCTTTCAGTTAATTCCAGCTTCAGCTGTGCTGGCGCGAACCCGTAGTGCTCGAATGTTTGGGCGACCTTGTGGACAAACCGATCCTCGTTAAACGAGACCGGCGCTATATTGACGCTGACATAAAGACGACGATGGTCAACTTCATCGTTCCAGATCGAAAGTTGAGCACAGGCCGTTTCAATCGCCCATATCCCAAGATCGGCGATCAGGCCCGTATCTTCCGCCAGTGGAATAAATTCATCCGGGGCAACCCATTCACCGCATTCACGCTGCCATCGAGCAAGCGCCTCAAAACCTCGTAACTCATAGGAATCGGACTCAACGATGGGCTGGTAGTAAAGCTGCAGCGTTCGCTCAGCCACCGCCTGTTTTAGCTCAGACAGCAAAACGCGTGAACGCTTCACCCGGGCATCCAGTACCTGATCAAACAACACCCATTGGGTAGCCGGGTCTTTTTTCGCTCTGTATAGAGCGATGTCTGCATCATGCAGTGCCTGATCAGGAGTCTCATACTCACCACTCAATTCAACGACACCAATACTGCTCTTCACAACGAGTTCCCTGCCGAGTAATTCGTATGGTTTAGAGAGCATTTCGGCAATTCGGCCAGCAACAACAGAGGCATTGTAACTGTTGTTCATTTCCTCAAGTAGAAAGACAAATTCATCCCCGCCCAGGCGAGCAACCGTATCTACCTTCCGCGCAACAAGGGTAAGCCTCTTTGCCACGCTAATTAGCAGCTCATCTCCTGCTAAGTGACCATACGTATCATTAATCGACTTAAACTTATCCAAATCTAGCAGCATCACACAGGAAGTAAATGAGGAGTCTCGGCGCTTCAAAAATTCAAGATGATGCTCTAGACGATCCATGAACATCATCCGATTTCCGATCTGAGTCAACTGGTCGTTGTAGGCAAGCTGTCGCATGGTGAGCTCAGCATTTTTTTGCTCGCTGATATCAAATGCGCTCGCTAGCCCTACCGTTTCGCCATCAAACTCCATCATAGTGAGGCTAAAATGAAGCCAACCATTCGATCCGTCCGCGGCATAAAACTCAAGATTCTTGTAAATCGCCTGCCCATGATTCAAATCCGATTCCATTAACATCTTTGCGAAATCACTAAAGTCCTCACAAAAAATTTCAGGCAGCCTTGCACCTAAAATTCGCGAGTTCTCGTACCCGGTGATCATCCCAAGCGCTGGGTTAGCGTAAGTAATAATGTCGTCTTTAAAGGTGAAAATAGCGGTATGTGTCGTTTCCGCAAGACGCCGAAAGCGCAACTCACTTTGCTCAAGCGAGTGAGACATCGTTTCCAGACGACGGTCGACGAGACTGCCAATAATCAACGTGCCAATAAGCACTATAGAAATGGCAATAATCCCTATCAACAGATCATAGTGTGGCATTGAGAACTCGGTCAATTCCCCGCCGAATTGGGGTTGGAAGTAGGTCCCTGCCATCGCGATAAAATGCATACCGCTTGCAGCAAGTCCAAGCATGATGCTCCCAAGCAGTTTACCCATTGCTCTTGGAAAGTTATTGCTATCCAGCAATTGCTTATAGGTATACAACCCCAGCAACGCGAGCACGTACGCAGCTACAATCGAGAGCACAAAAAACTGTGGCACATAATGCATCGTCGCAGGGATAACTATGGCTTCCATGGCGATGTAATGCATCGAGCCAATTCCAACAGCCATAATAAGCGCCATCAAATTGAGTCTTTTTTTAGAGTGCTTTTCAGGCACAAAGAGTTGAATCACAAGACCATTTGCGACGATGCCCGGCACCATCGAGCAAAACGTTATGCCTACGTCGTATCGAATCGGCACAGGCAACGAGAAAGCAAGCATCGCTGTAAAATGCATTGCCCAGATCCCAGTACCCATGGCTACACTGCCTGCTAACCACCAAAGCAGCCGGGTTCTACCTTTCGATGAATGAAAACGATCTTTAACGGGCAACAATACCCAAGCGGCCAAAACCGCCATGATGACTGCCGCGAGGCACAGCAAGAGAGAATGTTGTGACACTAGGGATGGCTCAGAGAATTGCTCCGGACTAGCGAGTCGCCAAAAATTCATCATGTACAAACCACAGAGATGTATCTGAGGTTATCGGCCGAAGTATAAGAACCTTGAGTCAAGAACGTAGCGCCAAGAAGCTTAAACCAAGTAAGAAGGAATCCGGCACACGAGAATCACTCGCCAAAGAATCCGCCAAACTTGAGATGAAACTGCAAGCGCTTTAACAAAGCGCGCCTGATTAGAATGCCTTTGAGGCGATCAGATCAACATCAAACCATTCGCTGTAAAACATTGCGCGCAAACGATTATCTGCAAATGATTGTCCGCAGACAATGATCTCCGGCAGTTTGGGCAAAGGTCTAAAGAGAAGAACAGCGGGCGCGCGAAAAATTACTCCGCCTATACTATCGCTTCTCACGCGCAGTGAGCGAAGCTTGCGTCAACTGCGCCAGCCATTCATCGGTGGCTCTATCTTCCAGAATTTCGATAATCTCGCCGTCGGGACCTTTAATGTAGGTCGTTTTGTGCAGCCCTAAATCTTCAGGCTCAGTATTTGAGTGATACCCGGCCGCCACTACTTTTTGGCATAGCGAATCCACATCATCTGTCTGCAACGCAAAATGCGTCACCCCCCTATCGGCCGGACAGTAACCCTCTGGAAGGTCTCTCCCTTGAGGCTGATTCCATTGCCAGAGCTCAATCATTGTGTCGCCAGCCCTAAGCCAAACAACCCGGCCGCGGGCTTCTTTCATGCCAACAACCCGGCTCAACTTCTCATTGACAGGGACGTCGGAATCCAAAATGACGTCCAGTTCAAGTAGGTCCCGATAGAACCTAAGCGAACGTTCCATATCCGCAACACTAACGCCCGTATGATTAACGCGTGTGATTGTCATCGTTATCTCCTTTGTATTGAAGTCTAAAGACCAAAAGGGTTTGCATTGCGCCGCCCAAATAGCGGAGGTGCATCAGGCGCAACTGGCACCCAGCTGGAGGGTCTCTTTTCAAAAAATGCCGCGTTACCCTCTGCAGCATCCGACCCATTGATTCCCCAAGCAATAGCATCGTCATCTTCATCTTCATCTTCATCTTCATAGGTTGCACGATAAAACTCACCCCCATCCATCAACCGACCCCAGGCCATCCGTTTCACCACCGAAACCGCCGGCGACGATGAACCCGTGGCAATTTCTGTGGCGAGGCGCATGGCTTCATCCAGCAGTTCAGCAAGAGGAACGGCACACAGCACCAGCACCAACCCCATCTCCGCCGCTTCAGCACCCGATATCTTGCGACCGGTGAGCAGAAGATCACATGTCTTTTCGATGCCAATCAGTCCAGGCAATGACCACGTGCCTCCCATTTCGATCACCAAACCTCATTTCACGAAAGAGAACGCAATAGCTGCGTCATCCGCCGCCAGGCGGATATCACAGGTCAAGAAGTAAGCGGCACCAAAGCCCCCCGCTCCACCATTGATAGCGCAGACGACCGGCTTCGAAATCTGAAACGGGCAAGTACGCAAAACTCGCTGGGTAGGATGCGTCTGCAGCGAGCCTGTATTTTCTGCCTGACCTTTTTCTGCCGGGCTCTTTGCTGCCGGGCTCTTTTCTGGCTCACCACGCTTTGGCACATCATTCATATCGAGGCCAACGCAAAATGCATCTCCGGCATCGGTAATAATCACCGCGCGAAATTCTGAGCCTGCGTCACACTCGCGCGAGTATTATGTGAGCTTTACAGCCATTTTGTAAACTCGCGCAAGTATTGTGTGAGCTTCGCCACCATATCTGGCGCGTAGCCATTTCTATGCTCCGACCGATTGAGAGTAATCAAGGAGACATACGCCTCTTTCGTCAGTAATAGGTCCGTCATAATCTTCCCCGTGATCGTTCAGTGCGGTTCGCCGACATTCCATCCAGGGCACACCCAAGAATCATTACACCAACTCACCCTACAATCGAGTCATTGGGCCACCGACATCAACCGATGAAATCTAGTCGGGCAAACGCAGAGTTGAATTTGGTATGGTTGGCAGATCAAGAGCACAGGCGCGCCTGCAGAACCGACGGCTGGCGTCGATTAGTCAAATCATCAGGGAGATAAGCAATGGGCAGACCCAAATCCACCGGCATCATAGATCTAATGATGGAATTACCTACTGGCGAACCAGGGATGGGCATGGCCGAAGCCAAGCGACTCACCCGCGATTCGGGGACCGATGATTTTTCGCATCACCCGGCGCAGTATCTGTTCAAAGATGCGGGTGAACGCATGTCGAAAACGGAGAGCATCGACACTATCGTCGAAATGATGGACGCTCACGGCGTTGAAATGGCTCAAATTGCCGTTGACCCAAGGAACCCGGAACCATCCCTTAAGATATTTGATCGTTTTCCGACGCGCTTTTTCGGGGAGGTAGGGGTAAACCCAAATGTCGGCATGAAATCGGTTCGATCCCTTGAAGCAACCGTCGCGCTACATCCTAATATTCTCGCCGCTTCAGCAGCTCCCTGCCTGCTAAGCCCGCAGGTTGCCATCGACCACAAATCGTTTTATCCGCTATATGCAAAATGTTGTGAACTGGACATCCCGATCAACATGCTCGTCGGTGTGCCAGGTCCCAGGGTTCCTTACAAATGCCAGCATCCGGGCTTATTAGATGAGGTCGCTTACTTCTTCCCTGAACTCAAAGTTGTTATGCGTCACGGCGGCGATCCATGGACGGACCTTTGTATCAAACTATTGCTGAAATGGCCTAACCTTTACTATTCAACCTCCGCCTGGGCACCAAAACACTACCCGAAAAACGTTCTGGATTTCGCCAACAAGCGAGGCGGCAACAAAATACTGTTTGCCGGTTACTATCCTGGCCTCTCATACGAGCGTATCTTTGGAGAGATGGACGACCTTCCGCTGAAAGAAGAGATCTGGCCTTCATTCCTTCGCGACAATGCGGTTCGTGTTTATGGATTAGACAAAATATTGGGCGACTAGTTTTTCGATTACTTGGAATTCTTGTTAGGAATAATAAGACCATTCGTCAGCGAAGCGTATTTGTTGCTGGCTCGTGCCGTTCAATCGGTCCAGGTACCCGAGTTTAGTCAACGCCATCGCACGGGCAAAACCTTGATTCGCAGAGTCCGCAACGCAAAGAATAGCTGCAAAGAATTCGTCTGGGGTTAGAAGATCGGTAAATTCAAACTTCAATCCGGAATCTTCTCTCGCAGCGTTCTTAAAGAGAGTTGTCATGTCAGAGATGTCATGTTCCCAGCGCAACGGCTGTAAACACGGTTGTATAGGCCAGAAAACAGTTTTGAACTGGTATCGCCCGTTCCAATCGCCTGCCAAACCTGGTCATTGATCCCGAGTTGAATATCACTTTGCACGACGGCGTCCGTAATGTTCGCCAGCAGGCTCGCGGACACAAGCACGCCGAGGTTGTCTGTAGCATCAGTCTTGCCGACGAATACATATTCTGCATACCCGGTAATCACTTGGGCGGGTATCTTGCTCGACAGCCAAAACGAAGCGCAGGCTTATGGCAACTTGGTCAAGATCAACACCGTCAACGGTCGCAATGCCTTCACTCGAAGGATCCTAACGGAGCGCAGACTCGGGATCAAAAACCATTGCTGTGAGGAATCGCGGACCCTATCTCAAAAGATTCCACCGCGTTACTAACACCCTGCTCCTGAAACCCTGTCAAAAACCCGTCATCAACAATTGCCAAGGATACACTGGCAGAACGTGTACCAACAGCAAACGGCA
The DNA here is from genome assembly GCA_047634795.1 of Candidatus Azotimanducaceae bacterium. GTDB lineage: Bacteria > Pseudomonadota > Gammaproteobacteria > Pseudomonadales > Azotimanducaceae > UBA9659. The sequence goes on from JBLIIB010000005.1 coordinate 31,564, forward strand.
TCGCTCGAAAATACAAACAACACGCCGGCAGATATACCACCGGCCGCCAGAGCAATCGAACCACCATCACTAGAATGGGACCTTCGTCCTGAAGCGTCGCAGGCGGCGTGACTAGTAGTATTGGCGGAGTTCTGAAGTTGGCAGCAAAACCAAACTGGTTCGTGAGAAAATACAGCTCACCCCCTTCATTACTCAATGGCGACGCTGTCTCTTGGCCCTCATCTTCTGCCTTGATGAAACCCGCACTGATCAGCATTGATTCGCCGGTATAGGTCAGACCAAGTTCAGCCATAACCTGATCCACATCCAAAACATCAAGCGCGCTGTCGTAACCCATTTAGCCCGCACGGGCATAGATATCGACACTCCATGCCCGGAAAACGACAGACTGTAATTGCCTGTCATATTGTCGTCAACTTTGTTGGTCTTACCGTCCAGCAAACAGGTCGCTGCACCAATGTTGACGCCGGCCAAATGCGAGCCCCGGTTCCAGGCAGGCCAGCGCAAACTTCGGTTGCTGATGGGTCTACAAAATGTGTCGATGGATTACCACGATGGGAAAGCCTTCCATTCAGGCGAATTTGAAGGTCTGGCGTTAGCGGTTTCGAGAAAACAGCACCGATCGCGGCAGCCGGGTTACTGTCATCACCAGCGACGAGATCCAGATGCCATTGTGTCGAAGGTGTATAGGCTTTGGCACGCGCATTAATACCCTTCCTATACCGTTCGGCCGCGTATCGAACTTTGAGCAGCGGATTGTCGCAAAGCACCCTTTCAAATTCTTTGCGTGCCAGTTCGTTGTCGCCGGACTCGCAGCAAGCCCGTGCCAGGGTCCATGCGAACACCGAAAAAATCAGGTTTCCTCATCACCAGCCTCTGCAAACTAAAAATTTCGTTGCCGCAGTTACCGCTATCAGGCTCGGCGACGCCTAAGAGGTAATCATAGGATTCTGTTCATGTGAAACGCGATTCACGGCCGATTAAATCGTCGTACGCCGCCTACGGATTACCCCCCACTGCAAGTGCTTGTTTAGCGTTTTTAACATCTGCCCGAGGCCGACGTCAGCTGCGCTGGATCCCGTTGGCTTGAGTAAAATCAGGCAGCCGATGAGACCTAAAACTCGGCGACACTGTCAACAAAAAAAACCGCTTCGTCGTAGTGCCCGTAAGACTTGGTAAGGGTTGATGTATGAATAAACAGGCAGGCAACAGGTACGACTCATTGACAAGCAGACGGCACGCATTTTCAGTAAGTAATCTATAGAGACAGGTCCTCTCACCCGCCTTTTTGCGTCTTGAGCGAGACGCGCAATCCCGTTAGTGTATTCTTTTTCAATTAGAACAAGGCCGAACATGTTCGATTATAGAAACGCGACACTTGAAAGCGCTCGGGAATTTGCCAAGTCCGCAGACATCAATCAACTCGATGTTTCAAACCACTTTCTGTTTCAGAGAGACGCACACTGGCCCATGTTCGAACGACTGCGAAACGAAGATCCTGTGCATTACCACGCTGACAGCCGCTACGGTCCCTTCTGGTCAGTCACCAGCCATGAAGCGATCAAAACGGTTGAAGCGGATCACCAGCGTTTCTCCAGCGCGGCAGGTATCGGCATTGTTGATAACCCGGGCGCGGAGTCTTCGTCATTTATTGCCATGGATTCGCCCAAGCATGATGAACAACGCAAGACCGTGGCGCCCGTTGTCGCGCCACCCAACCTCGCCAAAATGGAGTCGCTGATCCGCGAACGCGTCGTAGAAATACTGGACGGCCTACCCATGGGCGAAGAGTTCAACTGGGTGGAGCGCGTTTCAATCGAACTCACGACCCGCATGCTCGCAACGCTGTTCGACTTTCCGTTCGAGGACCGCAGCAAATTAACCCGCTGGTCAGATATCGGCGTTATGGGCCCAAAGTCAGGTTACGTGTCGAGCTGGCAAGAAGCTATGGCAGAATTACAAGATTGCCTGAAGTACTTTCAAGATCTTTATCAGCAACGACTGAATCCGGATCACGAAGGGTTTGATCTACTGACCCTTTTGGCAAGGAATCCAGAAACACGTGATATGCCGCCAGGTGAGTTTCTGGGTAACGTGATGCTCCTGATCGTTGGCGGCAACGACACGACAAGGAATTCGATTACCGGGGGCGTACTCGCGCTGAACCAATACCCTGATCAATACGAGAAACTCCGAGGTAATCCGGATCTCATTCCCAACATGGTGGCTGAGATAATCCGTTGGCAGACCCCTCTGGCGCATATGCGGCGAACAGCATTGGAAGATGTCGAATTACACGGCAAGCAGATTAAGAAAGGAGACAAGGTCCTGATGTGGTACGTCTCAGGCAATCGAGATACTTCTGTTTTCGAAAACCCGGACAAGTTGATTATCGATCGCACGAATGCGCGTCAGCATGTGTCGTTTGGCTTTGGGATTCATCGCTGTATGGGCAATCGTCTGGCAGAAATGCAGTTACGAGTGCTCTGGGAAGAGATCAGCAAAAGGTTTAACAAAGTTGAGGTTGTTGGCGAGCCGGAGCGGGTGGTATCTAATTTTGTTAAAGGCTACTCCAAGCTGCAGGTGGTTTTGCATCCCTTAGTTTAGTCAGGGGAAAGACGGCCATGGTCGCACGCATCAGTATGCGGCCATGGTCGTGAAGGACTAATCCTGAGGGCTAAGACCCACTGCAGCCTTGATATCGCGCCAGTCAATAATCTTGAAGTTTTGCGTGGAGCCAGATGGCGCATTAAAGCCATCTTGCACAATCAAAACACCTTCAGGAAATTCAGCCCCCAAATACGCCGAACTTGCCGCAATGCCATCCGTTTCCTGCGCGCCATCGACCCTGCTGTGCGGAGCAATCCTAAATCGACCTAGAAACTCATTGCCCGTTGACGCTCGATAAACCGCAAAACTGTCGTTTCCCTGCGAAGATGCGACAACGTAATTACCGCGATCAGATTGGTATAAGGTCACCCCTTCAACATCTGCCACGATCCCTGATTGACTGCCCACGTAATCAACGAGCGCGGGTGGTCCAAAGAACAGCAAGCCTTGCGTTAATCCGATCGAGTTACGCCAAAGCCCTTTTTCTTCTTCGCCGACATAGACCAAACCTTCGGCATCGTCCACAACACAACCTTCAAGCTGGCTGCTATAGGCTATGTGGCCTATGAGGGTCTCATCCACGAACCGAGGGCCAATCGCATTGAGTTGATGCGCAAGAACCTCGCCGGTTTTGTAGGTCACAAATACAATCGCGGCGTTTTCGACAATACCCATACAGGCGCCATAAGGCTCAGGCAATACGGAAGGAAAGTCCGCAATAAGTTCAATTCCATTGGCGTCAATCGACATGATTGAGATCGTGTCGTCTTGACGATTCGACGCAATCGCAAGGTCTCCATGCCAATCACCAATGATAACGCCCTGACGCAAATCGATATTATTAGGTAAACCGATAGGTACAAACTGTTTCAGGGTTCCGTCCAGCCTGTACACCGCGACGCCGGCTTTTTTATCCGTACCAAGAACAAGACTTGCGGAAGGGTCCACCGGATTCACCCAGATGGCAGGATCATCAGCAGCGTCATCCGTTGTTTCGACGGCGGTCGTTTCAACGGCCGCGAACACAACGGGCACATCTCGCGCATCGACGTATATGACCCCTTCTCGGTCCTCAACGAGGTCAAGGTTTTGAGGAATAGTCAGCCCCGAAGCGCACCCGGTAAGGAGCGCGCTCAGCGCAAGTAATAAAACTCTCTTTACAGTCATCTTCATCACCAAATTTCCTAGAAGTTAGCCTGAATGCCGAGCTTGCCAGTCCAGGAATACTCTTCGTACTGAAGCAAACGATTGCTACCCGGAGCGCTTTGGTAAGCCAGGTAAGGTTCATCATTAAGGTTCACAAACTGAGCGTAGATTTTCCAATTATCTTTGACCCAATAACTGGCGCTCAGGTCCATCTGCAGGTGTTCACCAACGTAACGGTCTTCCTCAGCGGCTGCACCGACTTCATCGAGATAATCGTCTCGATAAGAAGCAGTCAATCGCAGGCTAAGCGGACCTTTTTCGTAACCCAACATGGCATTCCAGTTGTTTTTTGACGCAGCGGGAAGAGGAATATTTCGTTCACCAATATCCGCCTCCGTATCCGTGTGGGTATAGTTGAGACCCACTAACACGCCATCAAATGGACTAGGTAATTGTGTTAGCGCCTGTTGATAGTTGAGCTCAATGCCAGAAACCGTTGCCTCGTCACCGTTCAACGGAATCAGCGCTTCAGAAAACGAAACACCGTTGTAAACGCCATTGAAAAGCGCATCGCTATCCCCAAACTCAACGTTCACGATGAAATCGTCAATCTGCTTATAGAAGTATCCAGCCTGAACTACCGCATCGGGCGACAAATACCATTCCACGGACAGGTCAAAATTCCATGCCACATAAGGATCAAGATCAGCATTCCCGAATTCACCTTCGCGTTCGCCATCATCATTCTGTTCTACAACAAATCGCGGTGCTAATTGGGCAATATTGGGACGCACCACGCTTTTGAACACACCTGCACGAATCAATTTGTCGTCGGCAAACTCGAAGCGCATGCTGACAGACGGCATCCAGTCGGTATAGCTTTGATCAAACGCGTTGGGCGTCAAGAACACGGTGTCTTCCCCCAGTACAACGCCATCTCTTGTAGCGCCTTCCTCGACAAGTTCAACCAAGTTTGCTGCTACGTTGTTTTCTGTTCGTTCAACGCGTAGGCCACCAACAATCATCAGTGGTCCATTCTCCCAACGAGCCATGAGGTAAGACGCAGTGATATCTTCGTCTACGGAGAAGTCTGAAATAGCAGATTCAAATGCGGTATCAACGACGTTAAGTTGAAATCGATCGCGGTTCGCCTCATTGAATAACCGAACCTCTTGCAGACCAGGCAGCGGGTCGATCGAGGCTAGGTCATATGATTGACGGCCCAGAACATCTCCCAAGGTGTAGTCACCGTCAAACTCATCGAATACTTCCAGGAAAAGATCGAACTCTTTAGTACGCTGACGAACCTTTGCGCCGAACTTTAATTGCAATACGCCGCTGTCCAAATCGAAGTCTCGCGACAGATCAACTTGAGCAGCCCATTCCTCATCTTCAGCCAGACCATCTGCCTCTTCAAGCTTGTCGAATTCGTAGGTATTCGGATCAAGAAATGCATTCAATCCGGTAGTGACCAAATACGCGGGTTGTTCCATATCCGCATAGTCGAAGGCGATTTGTAATTGCCCGGGGTCCTCAAAGGCCGCTTCAAATCGAGTAGGATCCTGAGATTGATGTTCATGCTCTTCGGCACGCGAATATGACAAGCTGTAGGCGATTGTCCATTCGCCATTCAACGACTCACCTCCAAACTGATAGGACTCAATTTTCTGAGATTCAAAACGGTCTTTGATATCACGTTCAACCGCAATCTCACCGTCACCGGAAAGGAACGTCGCAGAACTACTTGTACCAAAGCTTGGCTCCTCATCGAGCTCAATGGTTAACCGTTTACGCTCCTCTGTATCGTCGAAAGCGCTATAGAGCATACGGGCATATAGTCTCGTGTTATCCGTGGCCTGGAAGTCCATAGACAATGAAACACCAATACGCTCTCGAAGCACGTCATAGTCCCGGTATTCCAGTGTGTCTGCGTAAAGAATCCCATCATCAGTTATGCCCCAACCTTCCGACTCAACATTGTCGGTAGAAAACTCTCGCTCCGAATACGAGATGCCACCAGAAATACCCAACCGATCGAATATCGGAACCATAAAGTCTATGGAGGTTTTCGGGGAATATTCCTCACTTAAGTCGTTGTATGACTGCTCGACTTTGGCATTAAAAAAGGCCTTCGCATCCAGTGCGTTGGTCGTATTGATTCGTATCGCGGCGCCAATCGTGTCCGCATCCATATCGGGTGTGAGCGTCTTGATAACCTGGAGTGACTCGACTAATTCAGATGGCACAACATCAAGTGCAACTGAACGAGTATCTGATTCAGGAGATGGAAGCCTCGTACCGTTGATAGACGCACTGTTCAACGAAGGGTCCAATCCCCGAATCGCGATGAAACGACCTTCCCCCTGATCATTGAGCACATTCACACCCGTTAATCGACGCATCGATTCTGCAACGTTTTGATCAGAGAACTGCCCGATGGCATCCCGGGTAATTACGCTTTCAATTCGATCTGAATCTTTTTGACGAGCGATGGAAGATTGCAGCATGGCCCGCTGACCGATCACTACAATTTCTTCTACAAACGCCTCATTCTCGGCGGCGTAAGTTGGCAAAGTGGACGCTCCCAGAGCGCAGGTAAGCAAAGTACATAATGGTTTCACAAGTATTCCCCAACATTAAAAATCAACGCCGAGACAATAACGTGAAGAAAGCAAGGTCAGATGAACGGAGAATTAATCTCGTGAACTCAAGATTAAGGATTATAAAGACCCGAGAGAACTTCGAGCTTCGCTAGGGAGGCTCTGATTAAAGTCTATTTCCGCCATTACAGCGTTCGGGCCGCACCTAAACATGTGCGCCCCAGCCTTGTCCTGACAAAAATATCCATTTAATCAGAGCCTCCACAGCATTCCGGGGTTGAGCGTATCTCCCAATCCCTGCTCTGCGAGTGAGAGCAACGACTTTCCTTTAAGCGATTCTCCGCGCCACGCGGGAATTTGGCTAAAGGATGTTTTTATATTCTGATTCCGCCACCGATACTCGCGCCAGTCATCACTAAAATCCCCCGACAAAAGGTTTTGGTGTCCCAAGTAAAAATTTGCCTGGCGGTGATTGGAATCAAGGGCCTGCGCCTGTTGAAGCGCCACTTCGGATTCCACAAATTTCTGGCGCTGACAAAAGACCCCTGACAGATTAACCCATGCGCCCGGGTTGTTTGGTTGCAATTAAAGGGAGGCTTTATAAAGCGATTCAGCGCGATCAAGATCGTTGTTAAAAGAAACAGCAGTGCCTAGATGCACCTTAAACTCCAGATTTTATGCGCGATTGCACACGTTCTTTCAAACGCGATGATCGCTTCATCAACACGATTTAGTTGGCGAAGTGCGGTTCCGAGGTGATCACTGGCTCGCGCATAATCAGGACTGAACTGCAAAGCTTGCAGAAAACACTCAACGGCTGCCACGCGATCAATTTGCGCGCCAAGGATCACTCCCAGAAGGCGACAGATTGCCGACTGGGATTGATACTCGACCAGCAACTCACAATATACAGCCTCCGCTTCCGAAAGCTTGCCTTCGACATAGAGTTCACGGCCCCTAAATAATTTTTCGAGGCAGCTTCGATCGGTTCGAATCACACAAATTGTGGGCAGACCTCCCAGACAGGCTGCTGTTTGGCGCATCCAGATGGAGATATCCTCAGGTTCAGGTCAGCATAAGCCATCGTAAATAGTGTCCATGCGGCGATCTGCGTTTTTCACCAAAAATGTATCAGACTGACTGGCACCAATCTGTTTCGAGAGCCAGACAAAAACAAAAGGCCACACAACCCTCCTTCAGATCAACTCAAACTAAAGAAACCGATAAGAAAGTTCCAGCTCGACCTGATCAAGTATTCCGACCTAACCAGGAGGTAAAACGGTTGGATTACGGGATGACTGGCTCGTTATCTCTTGGCACGGCGCATACCAGATAACCAAACATCTATCGGGGAAAGATTTCACGCAGGTTCATCAATGGATAAATCTTCATCGGGCTTTTTGAGCACGATCTATTTAAGCTAGTCGGCCAATACGGTTCTGACGTATTGCAGGACTCACTTAGCAGAAATTTAAATCGACTAGATGGCGTTGATGCTGGACCCACTGTAGGTCACAGATCTGCAGATGGAACACAAAGAGACAATATATGAACGGAATTCTGACTTTATCCTGCCCGGACAAACCCGGGCTGGTCCTTGCCGTATCCCAATGGCTGGTCGATTCAAAATGCAATATTTTAGAAAGCGATCAGTATCAGGATGCACCCAGCAACCAGTTTTTTATGCGGGTACATTTTGAGGGTGAGACTACGCTCGAATTACTCGAATCCTCATTTGAGCCGCTCGCATCACAGAGCGATATGAGCTGGCAGATATGGCCCACCGACCGCAAGCTTCGCGTAATGGTGATGGTGTCAAAACAGGATCATTGCCTAACAGATTTACTCTACCGCACCCGAAATGGTGAATTACCCATAGAGATTTCGCTCGTATGCTCCAATCACCGGGATGCTTATAGCCTAACCGCCTCAGAAGATATCGACTTCCTGCATCTGCCCATTAATGAAAACAACAAACTTGCGCAGGAAAAAAGGCTGCTAGACGAAATCCGCGAGCGAAATATCGATCTTGTCGTGCTAGCGCGCTACATGCAGATTCTCTCTCCCGACACTTGCGCAGCACTGCCAGGCAGGATTATTAACATCCACCATTCTTTTCTTCCGGGCTTCAAAGGCGCAAGGCCCTACCATCAGGCGTTTGAGCGAGGCGTGAAACTGATTGGCGCCACAGCCCACTATGTGACACCGGACCTGGATGAGGGACCGATTATCGAACAAGGCGTAGAACGCGTTGATCACCGCCATGGGGCTAAAGCCCTCGCCAGTGTTGGGCGCGACATTGAGCGCGTGGTTCTTGCCAAAGCGGTCAAGTATCATGCCGAACACCGTGTATTGCTGAATCACCAGAAGACGGTTGTTTTTCAGTAGAACGCGGTCTACTTGCCGATCCGCAAAATGGGCTTGATCACTTCACCGCGCTTGCTCTCTTCCACGGCCAGATTGATATCACCGAAGTCATAGAATTTCACAAACCGCTCGTAAGGCAGTTTGCCCTGAGCGTGCAGATCCGAAAGGTAAGGCACAAATGATTGTGGATTGGCATCACCCATCACCACACCTTTAATACCACGTCCGAAACCGAGGTGATCCATATCCAGTGGGTGGGTCGTGGCAGCAGGTGTCGCACCTACCTGAGCGCACCAGCCGGGCCGCCCCAGGCATTTGATCGCGGCGTCAACCGCTGCGGGAACGCCCGAGCACTCAACAGAAAAGTCGGCACCGCCGCCAGTCAATCCAAGCAGTTCTTCAACTAAAGCCGAGTCCATCGCGTCGAGCGCATGGGTAGCCCCTGTTTCAATGGCCATCTCACGTCGACTCTCTACCGGGTCAACGGCGATGATGGTAGAACAACCCGACAACACGGCGCCCATCACTGCAGCTAAGCCGACGGTGCCCACTCCAAAAATGACAATGCTGCTGCCCGCCGGCGGCCTTAATGCGTTCATTACGGTGCCAACGCCGGTCGTCAGACCACAACCCAGAGGGCCCATTAATTCCAAAGGATAGCTCTCGTGCACCTTAACGGCAGACCTGCCACTGGCGACGGCATGTGTTGCGAACGATGACTGACCACAAAACCGGCCACTGACAATTGACCCATGATCATGAACCGGAGAAGAGCCGTCGACCCGGCATCCCGTCAGATTACGCTCAACAAATTCATCGCAGTAAGAAGGCTGCCCATGCTGGCAACTTCGGCAGGTGCCGCAGGAATCCCCGGACAGAACAACATGATCACCAGGTTTGAGATGCGTGATCGCATTGCCGACAGCTTCAACAATACCCGCACCCTCGTGACCCAAGATCATCGGTAAGGGGAGCAACACGTCCTGCTGTTTAACAGCGATATCGGTATGACAGATGCCTGTGGCTACCATGCGCACCAACACTTCATCTGGGCGCGGTTCCTCTAGATCAAAAGACTGGATCGAAAACGGCTGATCAGGGGTTGTGGCGAGTGCGGCTTCTATCTTCATGGTGATTTCCTTGGATTATTTTTCAAGGATATCAAAGGATTCACCGCTAAGACATAGATGACTCTGCTGGTCTTCTGGGAACGGCTTCTGAGGGCAGTTCACCTAACTCGCTGCGATTCAGCCTTTTTTGGGGTTGGCTTAGTTGCACAGGTCGCAAAGTAATTGAGCCAGCGAAACCGAAATACAACTAGATACTCCTCAGGCTCTCGTTAGCGTCTGATCTTCCATCATGGCGTCGAGTTGCTTTTGCAGGGCTTTGGTCCATTGAGGATGTGTCAGGACCCAAAACTTGTCGCTCTCAATAGCATTAACCACCAACTCCCCAACTTGCTCCGGTTGCATACCCGCTTCTAGTGACGCCTGGATATTACGCGCCGTTTTGCCTGCTTTCGCGCTGTCTCCTTTGGGCTTCGACTTCTCCGGCCGATAGCCCACCGAGTTCCTGCTAATGTTGGTATTGATCGCACCCGGACACAGAACTGACGCCGTGATATTATTTTTCTTATCCCGCAGTTCGCGTTCCGTTGCCGCCATCAAAGCAACTACGCCATGCTTGGCCACATTATAAGCGCCCATCATTTGGCCTGAAATCAGACCCGCTAGCGAGGATGTTGCACTAATGTGACCTTCTCCGGCCTCCTCAATCAGCGGCAGAAAAACTTTGACACCATAAATGGGGCCCCAAAGGTCTACATCTATAATCCAACGCCAATCTTCTAGCTTCATATTGGTCGCAGACGTAGGAATACCAACACCGCCATTGTTACAGGCGATACACTTGCCAAAATGACTTAATGTCACTTCCGCTAACGCTTCTACCGATGCCAGATCAGCGACATCACAGCGTTGGCCGATGACCGAAGCGCCTTGATCAGAAAGACGAGCAACCTCACGCGCCAAATTTTCTTCGTTCAAGTCCCCGAGGACTAGCTTCGCTCCGCGCGTCGAGAGCGATTGCGCAATACCAAGACCAATTCCACTCACACCACCTGTAATGACGGCTACCCTACCTTCGAAATCTTTCAATCGGATCTCCCAACGCCTGACAATAGACACAAACACGATGCTCGTAGGTCTACTCTATCAGCAACGAAGGCCCACCTTTACGGTACCTGCGGAAGGTTTAACCGGGGGATTTATTCCAGCTCTATTACCTATAATTGCTTAAACACCCTGCATTTTTTAACGGGGTTAAGCGCAATTGGTCGACCTATTGGTCAAAACTGAGCAATCGTCTTAGCGGAGGTTACCCTGGGCACTTGATCGGCCTAGGTATCGTGGTTGTTTGGAAGCTACAGGACACCGATCAGGTCGGTGGTGCTAACCTTGATCGGGGCCTTATCGGAAGAAGGAAGATGGTAACTACGGATGGACTACCTACAATCAGCTACAACCGTTATTCTTACGATGCTTCAGGGTCATTAATCGTGTGCAAAAGATAAGGTCGGTCAACTTATCCGTCAATAAAAATTGACGTGGCAAATAAAATTTTCAAACCGCTAATCTCACGCTCCTTCCGTTTAGTTGGCTAGTGCTGGCGGGTACGTGGTCACTCAAAAGTCAAAAAAATTTTCATCCCAAACTTGTTTGCCAGCGAGTGTTCACCTAATCGGAGTATTTTGTGATTTGTAGCCAGCCCACTCCCACTTTAGATGCGTTACACCTAATCCACTTCATCCAATAATCACAGCAATTTGATTTAGCGAGACTGACTCAGCTCATTAAATAGCGGTGATGGTTCAGTCTTGTTGCCGTTCTCTAGCTGGGACCTTCAATGGCATAACTGGAATGTATTTAGTAGCTGATGCGGGTGACTGTATCGGTTTCAATACTCTGATTAAAAGGCATCAATATATTAGTAACTAATAGTTGATTGACCAGAGTTACAACCAGCACTTAACGATTGTTAGTTAGTGGAAGTCATCGTTACAAACGACAACCACAAATCAATAATCACCAGAGCGTTCGCAAATCATGGTTGTCATAGACAATCACAACGTGTGTCCTATGAAGGTTTTTCAGATCAGGTGAAGGTAAGGATAATTAGCCGCTTAGCTTAAGGGTGTATTGGGAACCGCGATCAATATGAAAGGCCAATCCTTTGGGCTGTTGTCTCTGGTTGTACGCTTTCACCAGTGCTTTGCTAATTTAATCAGTCTTAATACGTTTGTCGATATGTCACCCTACTATTCTCCGCGAATATAAAGCCACCACTATCGCTAGGTACATCCAGCCCTCGGCTGTTCTAAGGTAGGTCACGTCACCGGCCCAAACTTTATCTTGCCCAAAGGTTTCTGCCGAAATCTTACAAGCAGGTGATAATGATTCGACATCACTGCGCAGGCGAAACATAAAGCCGCACTGTTTTCCAGTCCAACACCTAAACGTTACAAAAGTCACGTTTATCAATGTCTTGATCAAACATGTTGCGGCGTTCCGGTCCTAGCCCAATCCCATGGTAGCAACCACCTTCAATGTGTCATCGACCGAGTCTTGGCACGGGTTTGTAATCTGACAAAAGCAGCAGTGGGATCTTGATGCGCGCGGGTTCTGTAGGAGTTTGCCGCTTAGTCGTGGCGGTTCTTGCTGAGTGTTGAGGAGTAGGTGGTTAAGCCAGTGGCGCCCTGGTGTCACCCGCTTGTGTCGCTAAGACATTATGGCCTCGGTGTCCCACCCATCATCGCCGCGCGCGCCCCTATCCCCGAGTCAGTTCAGGGCAAAAGCCCTAGCTTCGCAGCGATCCTGATCAACGTACCCTGAA
>JBLIIB010000006.1:0-43543 GCA_047634795.1 Candidatus Azotimanducaceae bacterium
ACGGACGAAAAGTTTGGTGTCAGTGCCAAAGGTAAAACCAAAAGTAAGCGTCAGAGCAAAAAAGGCAACGGTAGTAAAAAGAAGTGATGGTCTGGCGTTAGTGCATTCCGTTACTACAGTGTTTAGCGTCGATAGTTCGGCCTCAATAGAAGTTGCCGTCCGATTTGGTTTGTGCGACACCTGATCCTTCCCTTGCTTCGCGTAGATCCTGTCGTGCCATCCGTTCGAGCCATCCGCGATCCGAGCCAAGCGTCACCATATGAAAGCCCTGATCTAGATAGCGTCGCGTGAATTCTACCGATCCGGTTTGTATGCCGGCTGCGACACCGTGTTTTTTAGCTGTTTGCAGAATATGGGTGACTGCTGCGACATGGATGGGTTCATTATTGTCGCCGGTCGGTTTGAGTCCCAATCCATAAGCGAGATCGTTGGGTCCGATATAAACCGCGTCTACCCCCGGCGTAGAAACAATGTCCTCCAGGTTTTCGAGTGCTTCGGCAGTTTCGATCATGACAATGCAAGCGAGTTCCTGATTAGCGCCGCTGGTGTATCCTTTGCCGGAATAGAGTGTCGCGCGATTGGGGCCGTGTGAACGAATCCCCAGCGGTGGGTAGCGACAGGCCGTGACGGCGCGTTCAGCTTCCTCACGTGTGTTGACGAGAGGCACAATGACACCGTAAGCCCCCGCATCGAGAACCTTCATGATTTCATAAGGCTCGTTCCAGGGAACTCGAACGAAGGGGATGGTATTGGTCGTCGACATTGCCGTTAGCTGGTGCTTCACAATGCTGTAGTCGAGCATGCCGTGTTGCATATCAAGGCAAAGCCAATCGAAGCCGGCGTGAGAGAGTGCTTCGACGGTGTAGCTGGAGTCGATGGACATCCAGGCGCCAATCGTTTGCTTATTTTCTCGCCATGCTCTGAGTACATGATTCGGGCGCATCTTTTACATCCTTATTGACATCTCAATTGACATCCTAACCAAGATTTATTTTCGATCCGATGAATCAGCGACGGATTAAATCTGCTTTTCGAACTGTCGCCGGAGGCTTCTGCTTGAAAGAGTATCGCAAAGGCGCAGTAAAAAGGCGCGGCTAATCATTCGGTTGATTAAGCGCATCGACAATCATAGGGCGAGTCTGTGCAGTCAATAGATCAATGTCCGCCTTCTCGTTAACTGAGACCGGAGGATGGAATATCAGTTTAACTTTGCAGGGTCGCCAAGTTAGTGTGTCAGACGGGAGGATTCTGCTGGTATTGTGGATGCTGGCAGGCACCAGTGGTATTCCCAGGTACTGAGCCATTCGAAAGCCACCTTTTTCAAATGATCTGAGTTCGGTAGAACTTGAGCGTGTGCCCTCGGGGAAAAAGGCGACGCACATGCCGTCTTTGATTCAATTCTTTGCAATAGTGATGAACCGGAGCGCTAATTCGGTGTTCGTTCTGTCAACGTAAATATGGCCCATTAGCTCGCATGCCAACCCAAGCACCGGGACGGATCTCAATTCTTTTTTCATCACCCACTTCACGTCGAGGCCGGTGATGCCGTAAAGCACATAGATATCAGCGAGACTTAAATGGTTGGCCACCAAAATTTAGGATTGACCCGCGGTGAGGTTTTCTTCCCCTTCGATCGAGACGCTCATGAGTGTGGCCGACGCATTTAATTTTGCCCGCAGGGTTGCCAGCACACGTGATGCAAAGTTAGCGAATCCCATCAGGCTCAGCACGCTAATGCAGGCTAATGAGAGTGCCCAGTGCTGCAGTCGACAAAACAAGAAGCTGAACAACCACTCCGAGTCGGTACAACTGGTGCGGTAGCCAAAGCACGGCGAGAATTGGCGGTTGGGCCGGATTGTTTAACGGATATGTCGAGGGTTAAGAAAAAATCGGGTCTCGTTGCAAGCATGTTTCAAGCATCGTGGTCTGGCCGATATCTGTTGCAGGCCTGCGCAACAGTTTCTTAGTTGTTTTGGTACCTGACGGGTGACTCTCCGCAGACGGTTGTACGCCACATTTCGCGTCGATGCCCTGCATAGTCAGATGTCGCGCAGTGCTGGGTGCATCGATTGTCCCACATAGTGAGTGTTCCTCGCGCCCATTTAACCCGGCAGCCGAATGAAGGGCTTATCGCATGCTGGTTAAGATAATCCAGAAGCGGCCGGCTTTCGTCCTCCGTCATCTCGCTGAAGCGGATAGTATAGGTAGGGTTGACCCATAGTACGGGTTTGTGGGTGATGGGATGTTCGGAGATGACGGGGTGTTCCATGATGTCCGGCTCGCGCTCGTCATTGCTGATGGTCATGTTTTCCATGTGATCTTTAAGCGTTGCACTGGGTCCGTAAGAGCGCACGGCGCTGTGGACGGCGGTAAGCTTTTCTAGCGCAGCTTTCATGCCGACTGACAGAGAGTCGTACGCGAGGTAAAGATTGGTGTAGAGCGTATCCCCGCCACTTTGCGGTGTGTCCACCGCATAAAGCAGCGTTCTTGAGGGCGGGGTTTTCTGGAAAGTGAAATCGGTGTGCCAACCCGCCCCAAAGGTGTGTGGCGATTGCTCACTGGCTTCCTTGATCACGGGCACAACATCGGGGTAGTCGTCCATGCCAGTCAGGTAGGGGGTGTGCCCCGGCCCGCCGAATCTGTGCGTTAGCGCCACGAGGCTTTTAGGTGTGATGTTTTGTTCCCTGAAACTCAAGACAAGATATTCTGCGAAGGCGGCTTCGATGGCTAAAAACTCGCTGTCGGTTAGGTTGTTGAGGTTGACGCCGGTCACCTCCGCACCGATTTGCCCGCCGATCTTGGAAATATTCATATTGTAAATTCGAAAGAATTCAAAGGGTGAAGCTAAGCCTTTGGCCCCAATTGTGCAAATCCCGATTCTCACGGCGGCAATGGGCGTTTCTCTGTTCAGTTAGCAAACTATGTAATATATTACGTAATTAACTACATAGATTGCCTTGATCAATATGAGCGATTTTCTGGCCGAATTGGGTGCGCTTGCGCTTGGAAGCAGACTTAAGCGCCTGTCTGATGCGCTTATGCAGGATGGCGTTAGGGTTTATCAGTCGCTCGACGCTGGCTTTGAACCCCGCTGGTTTCCCGTCTTCTTTTATCTCTATCGAAAAGGGCCCACTGCGATTACTGAATTGGCGCGTGGGCTGGGTGTGTCCCACCCTGGTGTTAACAAGATCGGCAATGAGTTGATCCAAACGAAACTGGTGGCACCCTATCGAGATAGAAGTGACAAGCGCAAGCGCGTGCTTGCATTGACTCGATTGGGACGGGACAAGATCGAAGCGCTCGAACCTGCCTGGAGAGATATCAGGCGAGCGCTGCAATCGGCAGTAGATGAGGGCGGCGGTGATTTTCTCTCTAACCTTTCTGCTCTGGAAAAAAGCTTTCGCGAAAACGGCTTTGTGATGCGATTTGATGAGCAGCATGGCAAACCTGATCCTTTGATCAAGTTGAACACGTTTCGTCCCGAGTATGCCGAGGCGTTTAGGTTGCTTAATACCCAATGGATAGAGCACCACTTTATGTACCTTGAGGAGGCTGATCACAACATACTGGACGATCCGAAAGGCTCGATCCTCGCGCAGGGCGGTGAACTGTTGTTTGCCATTGAGAATGAAACAGTATTGGGTGCCTGTGCGTTGATCAAACTTGATCAGGAGAAGGCAGAACTCGTGAAAATGGCAGTAGCCGTCTCCGCACGAGGTAAGCGGGTGGGGCTATTGCTCGGGCGGGAAATTCTTGAGCTGGCGCGTGAGCGTGGATTTAAAAAGGTTTGCCTTGAGAGCAATCGAATCCTGACGCCGGCGATCGCGCTTTACAAAAAGCTCGGGTTTGTTGAGCAGCCGTTTCCAAAGACATCAGAATATTCAAGAGCTGATATCTACATGGAATTTCTGCTGAGTCCTTCGATATCTGAGAAAACCTAATTCCCCAGTATCTCCCTTTGCGCGGGGCGAGCTCAGATCGGCGAAGTGCCGGCTGATATCCCATAGGCTTCCGCCCATTTAAGGCCGTCGAGCGTTCCATCTTTTGGCCAGTACTCGCAGCCGATCCAGCCGGTGTAGCCACATTGTTCGAGTGCATTTAAGACGAAGTGAGTGTTTACTTCTCCGTATTCAGGCTCGTGGCGGCCTGGTACGCTTGAAAATTGGACGTGGCTAATCAATTCCTGATATTCGTGAAACAAGTCGACAAGGTTTCCCTGCATTTTTTGTAAGTGATAGACGTCGAATTGAATCCTGACGTTGGGCTGGCCGATTTTTTCGATGAGTTCAGCCGTTTCATCGACCCGACTATGCAAGTAGCCAGGCACATCAAAAGTGTTCAGTGGCTCTAGATTTAATGTGATGTCAGCCTTTGCGGCTTTGTCTGCCGCCCACTTAAGGTTGTCAACAAAACAGCGTTCAGAGGTATCCACCAAATCAGTCGAGCGTCCAGCGAGTACATGAATCATGTCGACGCCGATTGTGTTGGCATATTCGAGTGCCGTATCCATCGCTAGCGCAAAATCATCTTGTCTCCCGGTTAACGCCGCCGTGCCTGTTTCTCCGGCAAGACCAGGTTGGATATTGAGCAGTATCATCTGGAGTCCCGCAGCGGTGAGGTAATCCGACAATGCTAGCGGCGTATGATCATAGGGATTAAGTATTTCGACGGCTTTGAATCCACACGCTGCTGCCATCCGGCATCGTTCGTCGAGTGAATCGTATTCCTGGAACATAGTGGTGAGGTTTGCAGCGAGTTTGATCAACTATAATTCTCTTTTGTAGTGCTCTCTTGCAGTGCTTCCCAATGTTGTCATCAACCAAGACATTGCATTCAACTGCATCGAGGCTTCACGTGGGCTCAATCCTGTAATATCTGTAGTAAGCATAACGCTATCTTTAAAGAAATAGGAAAAGGCATATGGCATCGCAGCTACAAAAAATTGCGCTGATCACCGGCGCGGGTTCGGGTATTGGCGCCTCAGCGGCGCGGGCACTATCAGCCGCAGGGTTTACCTTGGTGCTGACGGGCCGTCGTAAAGCTCGGTTATCGGAAACGGCAGAATCCTGTGCTGGACCCACGTTACAAATTGAATCCGATGTGTCTGTTCCGGAATCCGTTGAGAATCTTTTCGCAGCGATTGAGTCTGAATTTTCTCGATTAGATGTGTTGTTCAACAACGCGGGGGGCGGTTCTCGGCCCGCGCCGCTTGATGAAATATCGGTAAAAGACTGGCAACGGGTCATCAATGTAAACCTCACGGGCACTTTTTTGTGTTCTCGCAGTGCGTTCAACCTCATGAAAAATCAGCGGCCTATGGGTGGTCGAATTATCAACAATGGGTCCATTTCTGCTCATGCGCCGCGACCCGGGTCTGCACCTTATACGGCAAGCAAGCACGCGATCACCGGTTTGACTAAATCGACCTCGCTTGACGGCAGACCCTACAATATCGTTTGTGGGCAAATAGATATTGGTAATGCATTAACCGAGATGACCGCGCGAATCGGAGAAGGAGTGCCCCAGGCAGACGGGAGTATTCAACCGGAACCTACAATGGATGTTGATCATGTCGGTGCCGCGGTGGCGCAGATGGCCGCATTGCCCCTTGAGTCGAACATCCAGTTTATGACGATCATGGCTTCAAAAATGCCCTTAATCGGCCGTGGGTAATAGGATAGGCCGCGTTAGAAAGCCTCTGTTGCGGGCCGCTGCTATTCATTAGGTTAGTGTAAGCTCGTTGTGAGCCCGATTTGGAACACAACGTCCGGCGCCGTATTTGTGATGATGTCTTCGGAGACGGAGATATCGAGATAGCTTCGCCCGCTTAGGCGAATCGTGCCGCCGAGGATTAACTGTGCGGAGGGGTCGCCAAGTTCTTCGAGGTCGCTGTCAAAAAATGGGCTGTGATAGTCCAATTGTGCTTTAAGACTGACGTTTTCCCAAGCTTGCCAGGCTAGCGTGCCAGAACCGTAGATAACCCAGTCCTCTACCGATTTTTTCAATACGTCGCCGTCACCAATCGCCAGTGCGCCCACGTGGGCGCGGATAGCCCAATCCGGGTGTTTGATCAGGTTGTTATCGTTGAGATGCACGCTGGCAAATAGGTCTGTGCTGCCTGAGCCCAGCAGTTTTCTCTTATTGCCAGTAGGGAGTTTTACACCAGCCCGAATAGCCCATTGCCGGGAAGCTGACTGACCGAACTGATAGCCCAAATGAAATCGAGCATCGCCAATTCCACCGGTAGAATGGTTCAGCCGAAATTTTTCTGCGCCGGATTGATATTGATAGTCCAGATTGTCTTGTCGTACGTCTTCTCGACCACCGTTAGGCAAGCCAAAAAGCTTGTGCCAATCCTCTATAAAGTGATCGAAAGAGCCGCCTTGATGCCTAACATAGGGAACATCGAGACC
Organism: Candidatus Azotimanducaceae bacterium; assembly: GCA_047634795.1. GTDB lineage: Bacteria > Pseudomonadota > Gammaproteobacteria > Pseudomonadales > Azotimanducaceae > UBA9659. Next base: position 6,414 of record JBLIIB010000006.1, read on the forward strand.
CAGCGACAATCGATCGGTCAATCCGCGGGTGACGGAGAGAGTTGCGCGGTAGGTTTCGCCATCAATGTTAATGTTTTCGAGTGCACTGTTACTTTGCGTAAAGTTGTTGGCAGCGTCGGTTTGTAGACCAAATTGCCACTGGGTGGCTGATGGTAGGGTTGCAGATTTTGCATTGGGCAGCCCATAGGACTGGGTAAACGGGTTTAGGTTAGAAGTTGAAAACGGTTCGAAAAGGTCGGCCTTTGCTGAAAGGGCGCTCGCGTAAAGTATTACGCCTACCAAAAGGGGGCGTAGTTTTTTACGGTGTTGAATCATTCTTGATGCCCATTCGTGCCAACTTATGTACTTCCAACTTATGTCTTTCTAACTTAGGTCCATCTCACCAAGGTTAGTCGACGCTACCTTTGTCAAACGACGAGTCAACAATGCCTCTGTGGCATGACAGGACCCAAGGATAAGCGTCAGTCACATAATAACCAAACTGGCCATCGTTGGTCATGCCATTACACTTGTCCAGATCTCCGGCATTTGAGAATTCATAGTCATCCACGTAAGTGCCATCGAAGTCACCACCGGGGTTTGTATCATCACGTGTGCCTCGGCTACCTGCTTTCAGTGTGAATCCAGAGGTTGCCTTACGGACCTCGTTGGTAAGTGAGTCCAGGAAGTATGTTCCGTAAATCGGGAAGCCGTCTGCGGCAAAACCAATCACCGGCGAGCCGCTTGCCCCGGGGTTGTCATCGAACATGGCATTGGGATTACCGTGATAGTGATAAGTGCCATCTGGCTGCGTGTGCGCGTTGTGGGAATCGGCGCCAAATTTCCCTTCCGTTCCGAGTGGGTCCAGGAGCCAGTCGTCATTGTCTGAACATCCGATCGCAGTGTTGCCGTCGGAGTCTGCTGAGGGGTCAGTGGGCCGATAGCAGCCAGCAGATAAGAGGTCCAGTACCACGCCATTTAGCATGACGGCGTCGTAGCTAGACTGGGTCAGGTTTGTGGAAGCAATCGATTCCGCTGCGCTGCGCGTAATGTTGAAACTGCGCTGTACCTCGGCGACGTTGGTCGCGAAGCTGCCGGTTTCATTAAAATTGTGATTCGGAATGCCATCCGTTGATAGTCTGCAAAAAGATCCTTCGTCAGACACGGTCAGGTCTCCCTGATAGGCTACGCTGCGAGAGACATCCGTTGCATTCGCAAAGTATGTATTGGCGTAATTGGCGCAGTCCGCAGAGCGGTTGGTAAAGATACCATCCGTAATGTTCTGGACAGTGGGTTCAGCGACTGGTGGGGTCACCGGGTTGTCCAGGTCATCGTTACCTTCAAAACAGGAAAAATTGAAAAAAGTGCTGCTCTCTGCAATAAAGCTAACCAGGATCAACTTGAGTCCCGATACGTTTGAGACATAAAGGCTGCCGACGCCATCCCACTGTTCACCCAGGACGCTGGCAAGGTTGTCTCGGGTAATAAAAGTTTGCTGTTTAGCCGTGAGTGAACTGACGATCACCTGATCGGCGCTGCCGACAATTGCACCTGACTCATTGTAGAGTGTGCCGGTGATGTCCGTAAGTTCCGCAGAATTGGTATTGATGAATCGTATAAAGGGCTGATCGGTTCCGTCAAAACCTTCAAGATTGTGCACGACGTCTTCAGTGGCGCAGTTAGTGTTACTAACGAGGCCGCTAGGGCTTGTTAGTCGGATCATCAGTGAGAAGGAATCAGCGCCAAAGACTTCCATCATGGCGGGTCCGCTCCAGGACTCACCGAACAGGGTGCTAAGGGCTTCAGAGGAAACTTTCGCCCGGGCATAGGGTGCAATTGATGTCTCTGTCAGTAGTGTCTCAGCCTCGCCCAACTGGTTGCCGTTTTTGTCATAAAGCGTGCCGTAGAACTGTTGGCTGCCATTGGAAGTATTAATGATATGCAGGGTCGAAACGTTGCCATTCGATGCGTTGGGGCTAGTCATGAGGTAAGCCGTGTGCCCAACGGCTATTAGCTGTTGCTCCACTGCGGTTGCAGGAAAGACAGACGAATGTGGAAACGCGAGGTTTGGCAGTGCAAGCAGCGCAATAATAATGGCGAAACGCATTGGTCTGTCCTTGTATTTGGCCCAGCTGGTCGCAAAAGCAGGAATCTTCAGTGCCCAACAATATCGGTGTTCCAGCGTAAGAGGCCTTACGTTAAAAGCTTCTCAAAAATGAACATTTGAGGAAACAAAAAATTATGCGAGATAAACAAGTTCCGGCAAGCCGTCTTCACCCACCCAAAGGTAGGCGTTCTGATCGAATCGCCCGGCTAGTTCAGAGGCATCTGATTGGGCTATACCGAGAATAAGGTAGCTGTATTCGCGCCAGTCTGTTCGCTCACCATAGCCCACGAGATAGTTGAGTCGCCGTTTTTCTATTTCATCAAGGAGTTCAGCCTGTCGCATATCGTTTTCATCATCACCGAGCGGCGTACTTCCGGGATTCCAGGCTGTGATGAAAGCCGCGGTGGATACACCCATGCTTGCCATTAATATTCTGGCATCGTCATTCTGGTCGCCAACGCGAAGAAGCAGGGGCGGGTCATCTGAGATGACATAGTCGGTATCCATGTATTGATTGAGTAATGCCTGCGGCAGATTGGATTTCACGGGCTGGTTTTTCTCATGACTTCCCTATCAAATAAGGGGTCATTGGGTTTTCGACCGCCAACAATCATATTGGATCCAGTGAACCATGCGTCAGCGGCAGCTTCCTCGCGAACCCAATCAACCAATTCGCTTCGGTACGCGATTTTCCATACTTCATCCCTGCGTTCATAACGGTCGACGTAGCGGCCACTGATGAACAAATCTCTATCTTCACCCGCTTCGTTTTTTACGCGATGGAACGCCTGGTAGTAGACTTCGCCGAAAGCCTCGTTTCCGTCTAACTCGATGTTCACCTGTCCAATAAAGTGATGGTTGGCAGCGTGGGTTGCGAGTCCGGCTTGGCAATACTCTACGAAGCCGTCTGGTCCTCCCTCATAGATGCCGTAAGCGCAGTAGGCATCATCCCAAAACACACTTCGTTCAGTTTCGGCATCAAGTCTGTCCAGACCTCTCATGTAGTTAGAGGATAAATCTGCAATCTCGATTTTGTCGGCGGCAGCTTCAAGTCTTTGATTGTTCATAGTAAAGAATCGTCCATAGCAAAGGTTCTATCGAATCCATGGTGGGTATGCTGCCTGTAACGGCGTGAGGGGTCAAATAGGGTCTCTTTTCGGGCCCAAGAGCGCTGTAAAGCGCGATGTAAAGAAAACATTAAGAAGTATTAAGTTTCGGTTAGGTTCAAGTGTTTGCTCTTGGCTATTGGAATGCCGCCCAATAAGATGCCCGCCAAGTCCAGCAAGATTGATAAAGACGCGAATATGAACTTCCCAGACGTAACAGCGATATTAAAAAAACTCATCTCTTGCTCATTGGCGTTAGTGCTTTTGACGGGTGCGACCCAGTCTTTATCTATCGATGAGCCTGTCGACTTGATGCTCGCAAGTGCTGTTGAAGCGGCGGTAGATTCTTCAATGCCGACCATGATGTTCGATCACTACGGCGATCCAGCCAGCTTTGTGAAATACATTATTCGTAAGCCGCCCACTCACGCTTAAGCCTCCCTCACAGTCCGTACGTAAAAAAAAAGGGCGCTCGATAAAGAGCGCCCTTTTTTTATGTCTTTTTTTGTCAAAAAAGTGTTTTTGTCGAATCAGGGAAACGATGATTGACGTCTAGTTACGCATCCCTGACCTAATGTCCTCTCATTTAGAGTCTCCCGCGGCATTTAGAGCTTCCCGGGGTTTAGAACTCCAGCACAGATCGTGCTACCTCACCTGCTTTCATTGAACGAAAGGCTTCATTCACATCTTCCAGCTTGAGTCGACGTGACACGAGGCTCGTGAGATCAAGTTTGTCCTGCAGGAAGAGATCAATCAGTTTTGGCATGTGTTCTCGGAATCGAGTTGAGCCATACATACATCCAATCAGTTTCTTTTCCTGAAGAAAGGCCGGGCCAGGGATACTGATTTGTGAGCCCAAGGGATGCATCCCAACGACAACCGCAGTGCCACCGGCCCGCGTAATATTAAAGGCCTGAGTTGCTGCTGCGGGTACGCCGATTGCTTCGAACGCATACTCTACGCCTACGCCGCCGGTAATTTCCTTTATAGCGCCTTCCAAGTCATCAACATCTTTTGAATTGATTGTGTGTGTTGCACCAAAGTTGGTGGCCATTTCCAATTTGGAGTCGATGATATCGATGGCAATGATTTTTGCAGCGCCTGCGATTCGGCAACCCTGAACGATGTTTAAACCGATGCCGCCACAACCAATAATGGCAACGTCGGCTCCACCAGGTACTTGGGCTGTGTAAAGCGCAGCGCCCACGCCGGTCATTACGCCGCAGCCAATCAGTGCGGCTTCCGCCATTGGCATTTCTTCTGGAATTTTCACGACGCCGTTCTCTGAGGTCACCATCATTTCAGCAAACGAACCGACTGAGGCGAACTGCAGAATGGGCTTGCCGTTGTGTGTCAGGCGAGACGCTGAGGCAGCGCCGATTTCGGGGTCGTTGCAGAGATTGGGGCGACCACCCAGGCAGTAGTAGCACTTACCGCAAAATGGCTTGAAGCTCATGATGACGCGATCACCCGGTTTAACATAGGTGACACCGGCGCCAATAGCTTCAACGACGCCGGAAGCTTCGTGACCGAGGACGCAGGCCATGGGGAGCTGCCATGAGCCATCCACGAAATGCAAGTCGCTATGACAGACACCGGAACAACTTGTTCTCACCAGCACTTCTCCGGCGCGTGGGTCGATAATGTCGACGTCTTCGATAATCAGTGGTTTGTTCGCTGCTTCGAGTATTGCTGCTTTCATGGTGTCTCCGTGTTCTGCTATGAACGCCGATTGTAGCGAGCATTGATACGAGATAACACAGGAGCTTTGATGGACTTTTATCAGTTCATTAGGATTGTTGTAGATTTGTTTTGACCGGTGCAGACAGTTCAATCAGCGCGTGGGGCTTTCAAGTACGGCCGCCCCATCGTCAAATCGCTATGAGATGACCCGCCAGATGATCTTCACGTAAAGGCTATATATGCGAACGCCGCCATTTGGATTTTGGGCGCAGTATGCCCCCTGTGTCTTTCGTGGTGGCAATCCCGTCCATGAATAAGTTGATGGGCCTTGGGAGCCACAGGGTAAACAAAGAATAAGGCCCATAAACTACAGAACCAGTATTTCGGAAAAATGGGTTTTCCAGTATCTCCACTAGAGTGCGACTGGAGAGTGACTAGAGTGCAACTAGGGTGCAACCAGAGTGCAACCAGAGCGCAACGTAAATACATCGGGGGGGGATGAAAAAAGTACGGGTTAGCTCAATTCCGCTGCATAACCCGGGAGGGGTAGTCTCCAAATGAGTCCATAATAACTCCTCCGTAGAGAAACGCTGGCGCTAAGGATTAGCGCCAGCGATAGTTTCAACAGGCGTTTTATGGTTAAAACTGGCTTTTACTTGCCGTTCAGGCGTTCAACGACCGGCGCAAACGTTTCCAGGTTGTCTTTACTCACGGTGATGTAGGAGATGCCAAACAGTTCTCGTCGTCGCTCCAATTCAGCGCAAATGGTATCGACTGAACCAAACAGGGCGTGGGGATGTTGACGCATATCGTCCTCCGACATGCCGAACATTTGAGCGAACTGACCTAGCACCGGCGCAGGATCATCCATCACGAAGGTGAAATAGGCGCCAATTTCGATTTCAAGTTCGTCGAACCGGTCGCCTGCGCCTTCTTTCACCCAACGTATTTTTTTAGCCGTTTCTTCTGCCGTGGATTTACTCACGCCGTCTGGTCCGATCATTCCAGATCGGTTGTTAAAGTTGAGTGAAACAATGTCAGCTTCACGACCAGCAAGTCGCAATATTCTGGGTGAGCCCCCGCCAATCATAATGGGCGGCTTTGAAATAGGCTTAGGCACGCCGGCGAACCCTTTCCACTTAAGTGTGTCATTGGTAATGTCTGCGGAGCCCTCTGCGCAATATGCCTTAACGCCCTCAATGACGTCACCGAGTCGATCAATTCGTACTTTGGGTTCGTCCATGGTTAAACCCAGCGCTTCATATTCTTCTGTAATCCAGCCCGCGCCCAACCCGAACTCCAGGCGACCGCCAGATAATTTATCGATGGTCATCGCAGATTTAATCAGCACGACGGGGAGATGGTAGTCGATGCAAAAAACACGGCAGCCGATTTTAATGTCTTTAGTCACTGCTGCCGCGTAAGCCATTGCGGGAATTGCCGCGAGATTTTGTTCCGGATGATTTGCGCGTTCAAGGGCAGGACCCGGTCCCAGAATATGATCGGCGAGATGGAAAGCGGAATAGCCCAGTTCCTCGGCGCGCTGGACCTGGCCGGTCCAGTCTTCGCTTGAGTCGGCATTGAATGATTGGATACCAAATCGAAATGGTTTGTTCATGTTGTCTCCTTAATGGCGAACATAACGCCTGTTAATTTTTCAGAAATTTCCCAAAGTCGTTTTGCGTCAGCTTCGCTTTTTGATGCAGGGTCAGTAGAAACGCGATGTGCTGAGTGTGCCATTTCTCCCCAACGCGTCGGCCCAAAGTACTCTCCGTTTGCAACCGTTGGTTCCGTTGCGGCCATTAGGGTGGGTAGTGCGCCTTCCGCAGAGGTGTTCATAATAAGGCTCAGTGGTGCCAGCAAAATAGCAAACAGTGGTGGTATATGTCGGCCAAGTTCTGTGGAAGATCCGCCTGGATGACAGGCAACGGACAGGGTGTCGGCGCCGGCGGCTTCCAAGTGGCGTTGTAATTCATAGGTGAAAAGTATGTTGGCGAATTTGCTCATTTGATAACGAGCGAGTCGGCTGTAGCTTTTTTCTGCATGAATGTCATCAAAGGCAATCTTGCCGCCTCGATGGGCATTGCTGCTCACATTGACAATGCGAGCGTTAGGTGTGGCGATTAACTTTTCGATCAGCGGAGCCGTCAATGCGAAATGGCCAAGATGATTTACGCCGAACTGAAGTTCAAAGCCATCTGACGTCTCTGTCTTCGGGGGTACCATAACGCCGGCATTGTTGATGAGCAGGTCAAGGTGATCTTCCTGGTTTACGAGGGCGGCGGCCGATGCTATCGACGATAGGCTTGCAAGATCCAACGGTATCCAGACGACATCCGCTGCAGGTGCAACGCTCTTTATTTTGGTGATCGCCTCGTTTGCTCGATCTTCATTTCTGCAACCCAGCAAGACCCGCGCGCCCCGCTGGGCGAGGACCCGTGCTGCTTCAAAACCAATGCCCGTATTGGCGCCGGTCACAAACGCAGTTTTTCCGCTTTGATCAGGAACGTCAGATTCGCAATAGTCAGCCATTTTTTAGTGTCCTTTAGGTGTGAGGTGCGTGTTAATAAACGCACGCATCGGGGTAATAAGGTTCGGAATTCCTGACGTCAAAGGTCAGGTGTAGATTTGATAATCCCCGCAGAAAACTGCTGGGGACATGCTTAAAGGATTCGTCGGGCTCTCTGGTCTTTATATTATCGAGCCGATGGAGCAGGATGGTGAAGGCCGAGTACATTTCCTGCCTTGCAAGAGCAGCGCCTGGGCAGTGATGTGGCCCGGAGCCGAATGCAAGATGGGCGCCCGCTTTTTTTCTTTCAATATCGAAAGTCTCTGAGTCCTCGAAGATATTTTCATCGCGGTTAGCCGAAGCATATCCCACCGCAATGTTGGAGCCTTTTGCAAGATGAACGCCACCCAGCTCCGTGTCTTTAACAACAACGCGCCATAGGTGAAGAACAGGTGTTTCAAAACGGAGCGACTCTTCTATGAAGTTGCGGATGAGTGTGGGATCTTCCTGCATGCGTTTCATCATCGCTGGACGCTGAAGTAACAGCATCATTGCTGAACCTATGGCACTGGTGGTAGTTTCGTTTCCGCCGGTGAGTAGTTGTTCCAGAAGGTCCTGTAACTCAAACATATCCAGCGCTCGCAGAGGACCGTCTGGCGTATCACGAAGCTGCGCGTTAACGAGGTCAGTAATGATGTCTTCCTTTGGAGACTCGCGGCTGGCAGCCATGACTTGCGCAAAAAACTGCTGAGCTTCGACCACTGTCTTTGCGCAGGCTAATGCCGCGGCATCATCGGTAAACCCGCCGCCCGGCGCTAACATGGCATCAGACCATTTCTTCAAGTCCCAAATTCGGTCTCTGGGCACGCCGAGCTGATCGGCGATCACGGTGCAAGGGAGCGGGATCGAAAAATCCCACATGAAATCGCAGGTACCCTTTGTGATGAACTGATCAATCAGATCGTTCACCATCGTCTCCACGTAGTGGGTCATATTCCGGATGCGCGCGACAGAAAATGCGTTGTTAATGAGTTTGCGATATTTGGTATGTTCAGGTGGATCAGTGCGTTGCAGTGTCGAGACACGTGCCCAGCCGTTTTCAGTTTTGTATTCTTCCGCAATATTTCTTGCGTTCCCCCCCCGTGGAGCGCCGAGCTTAAAGATATCGTTGCTGAATATTTCCGGATGCTTCTTGATAAAACGGACGTCGTCATATCGGCTGACATAGAACGCCTGGAGTTCCGGCATGAAGTAGACGGGCTTGTCTAGATGACGGATGGATTTAAAGTATTTGAAGGGACACTCGCGCGTGTCTTCTTCAAGCAGATTGAAGTCCAGTTCGTTGGTGATGGGCGATTCAGACACCGGTGGCTCCCATTAGGCGTTAACTTGTTTCTTAAGTGTCTCATGGTCCCGCTGCGGGGTGAATAGGTCGCTCAGGATTTGCGATAACCCCCGCTCGGCGTGACCTTTTTTCTACACTGTATCCTAATGCTATCCCAGCTGTATGCGTCCTGTATTGGAACGCTAAAGACATTAGGCTCAGTTGCTCAATGTTCAAAGATTTCGCAGAAGTCGATTATGTCGTTAAAAATGAGTAAGGAAGAGCGGGAGGAGTTTCTAGCCGGGCTCCATGTCGGAATAATGGGCATCGATAGGGAAGGCCGCGGTCCTTTGACGGTTCCGATCTGGTACGACGATGGGCAGGGTGGTGCCGTATGGGTGATTACTAATGCGAGTTCATTAAAGGGTAAGGCGCTCAAAGGGGTTGAATGAATCTCGCTGTGCGCGCAGACAGAAGCCCCGCCCTATCAATACGTCTCGGCGGAAGGGATCTATACGACCCGATCTTCGACGCCAGAAGAGCTTTTGCATATGGCTATTCGGTATCTGGGTGAAGAAGGCGGCCGGGCTTACGCAGAGAGCTCTGAAGGTGAAGGTGATTGCCTGATTGTGTCGTTTACGCCTGATAGATGGCTAAGGTTGATTACGGGGAAATGGCTGGTGCGTAGGTGTGAGGCATCTAAACCGCTTTTGTGGACTCAAAGACGGGGGTTATGGACCTGAGGTTGGAGGTTTATGGGCTTAAAAAAATGGGTGTCGGCCTAATAAACATGAACTGGCGCATGCTATCAGTGTGATGCAACGCACACTTTTTGAATTTCCCTTGGCCCGTGTGAAGTTAGTCACATTTTTCAAGGCACAAAGCGGTGTTTACTGTCACCTCGTTCAACGGACCCGGTCCATGGAAAAGGAAGCTTCAAATGTCAGTACGCAGGATGCAATCGAACGAGTACATCAACATAATTGGCCTTACGATGTTTTTCGCTATGGCGGGATGTCACCTCATCTGATCTGCCGAGGTTAAGGTCGACCGTGACACGCCAACCCTAATACTTGCGCGTTCGACCTTATCTGAGTGGCCGGGTAGCCACCGCCTGTCTTCCGGGAGGCCGGGTATTAATTTGTCGATGCCCGGCCTTCGATTTTTTTGGTTTCGCGCAATTTCTGTTGTTATTCAATCAACTTGTCTTTGAGCGCTGCGCTGATTGGTTTTCTCCGATGTTTCTTTCGATTCAAGTGCCATGGTTTAAGTGCGCTTGTTTCAGGTGCTCTTGTTTCAGGTGCTCTTGTTTCAGGTGCGGTGTCTCCACTGCGGCACTTCCACTGCGGCACTTCCCGTAGGGTACTCCCCACGATAAGCTTCACATGATGAGCAGATTCAACCAGCCACTCTCAGGCAATGAGATGCCCCGCTTCGCCGGCCCCGGCACGATGTTTCGACTGCCACAGGCGCAAGACCCCTCTGTCGTGGATGTCGGCATCGTGGGTGTGCCGCTCGATATTGGTACCAGTAACCGAGTGGGCGCGCGTTACGGTCCCCGTCAGATACGGGCAGAATCCGTGTTGGTTAGGCCTTATGGCATGGCGACAGGTGCTGCACCTTTCGATTCATTTAATGTCGGGGATTTAGGCGATGTTGCCCTGAACACCTACAACCTGTCGCAGTCGATTGACCTGATCGAGGCGCATTTCAGGGATATCCTGCATCATGGCCTGAGGACAGTGTCTTTGGGAGGTGACCACACTATAACGCTACCGATTTTAAGAGCGGTTGCTGAGGAGCATGGCCCGCTTGCGGTTGTGCATGTTGATGCGCATGCTGACATGAACGATTCGATGTTCGGCGAGAAGGTGACTCATGGGACTATTTTTCGCCGCGCCATCGAAGAAGGTCTCATCGATCCCAATAAAATGATTCAGGTGGGTCTTCGTGCGACAGGATACTCGGCCGAGGATTTTGATTGGGCGATTGAGCGAGGCGTCACCGTGATTCCGGCTGAGGAATGTTGGTATCGGTCACTCGCGCCAGTGATGGATGAATTTCGGGCTCGCATTGGTGAAGATCACCCGGTCTATTTATCGTTCGACATTGACGGGTTGGATCCCGCCTGCGCACCGGGAACCGGTACGCCGGAACCCGGCGGCCTAATGACCTCGCAGGGGATCGAAATCATACGTGGCTGTTACGGTCTGAATGTTATTGGTGCTGATTTGGTTGAAGTTTCCCCGCCCTATGATGCCTCGGGAAATACGGCGCTGCTCGCAGCGAATCTAGTGTTTGAAATGCTCTGCGCATTGCCGGGATGTATACGGCGGGGATAACCCCGCCGGCAAATCATGCTTTATCTCCTGCTTGGCGGAAGAGATGACCCGAAAACTTAGCGGAACCTAATTTCCGCCAAATTTCCGAACTTAATTCCCAAACTTGATCCCTACACTCAATCCTAAAGCTCAACTTCCTTATCCAGTATCCAGGCTCAGTAGCTGAACCGGATACCCAGTTGAATCGACCTTCCCGGTTCCGGAGCGATGTCTTTCAGAAAAGAAGCATGGCTGCGGATGCGCTCATCCGTCAGGTTTTTGGCATTCGCAAATAGCAGTGCTTCCGCGCGGCCAAAGGTCACGTGATAGTCGGTGTAGAGGTCTACTCGGGTATATCCTTGTGTGCGTGTTTCTCCCGCTGCCGTGTCATCCTGATCCCAAACTTCCATTACGTTCAGAGCCACAGCCCAATTGGATGCTTGGTAATCCGCTTTAATCCCGACTCGCATCGGAGGGATTCGAGGCACATCTCGGTCACCCGTGACCGAATCATCAAACGATGCTTTGACAGCGTCTGCCATGAAAGACAGCTTGAATTCCGCGCCATGTTTGAGTGGCCAGTGGTATTGGAGTTCTGATTCCACACCATAGAAAAGCGCATCCTGTGCATTGTACGAAGCCAATTCATCGTCGATCCCGGACGTTTGCAAATAAATGTAGTCGTCAATGGTGTTGTAGTAGGCGTTGATCTCTGCAGTCCAGGCGCCACTGTGCTTTCTGAAACCCACTTCTAAATTCAGAGACACTTCAGCGTCAAGATTAGGGTTCCCTATTTCAAACAGCTGTGTCGCTGCGTGTTCAACAAGGTTGCCCTGCAGTGCGGGGGCACAGGCAGATACATCAATGTTTGAGAATCGTTCTTCCAGCGTGGCAGCGCGCTCGGAGCGCGATAGACCGAACATGACATTGGTTTCATCGTTTAGATCTCTAATTCCGGTGACGGAAAGGCTTAGGGTTGTTTCATCACTGTCACAACTCTCACCGGCATCAAGGTTCAGGCGTTCCACTCGCGCACCGAGCTCCCACTGCCAATCTTCCAATTCCAGTCGTTCAACGGCAAACAGGGCCGTCGACCGGGTGTCGGTTTCTGGTATGAAACTTTCCGCACCAATAGCGCTGAACGTCGTGTCACCGAGTTGAATGCCAAATGTACCAAACCAGTTCCCAACAGGCGCATGGCCGAACTCTATTCTTGTAGCCGTACCTTCATTTTCGAATCGTGTACCGATTTCGGCTACGCCGCCTAATATTTCCAGTTCGTTATGGGCATAGTCTGTGATGTTGATTTGGGCACTGACGCGGTTCACAAATCCTTCGGTGAAACGATATTCGGCTTTGAGGTCATGACGCTTCTGTTGTAAGTCTATTCGGACTAATTCTTCTGCTTCGCTCTCTTCGCCTAACTCGTCTGCGTGGTCGTGTTCATCGTGGTGTTCGTCTTCTGATTCGTCTTCGGTATGGGCATGACCACCCAGAGGTAAGCCATAGCTATTGTCGATTCGATTGTAGCTGTAACCCACATAGCCACTATCTGTCACCCAGGAAAGGCCTACTGAGTAGCCGCTGGCGTCAGTGTTAGAATTTTCAATAACGCCTTGTCGCCCTGGTTCTTCCTGCTCGCCTTCGTGTTCCTCATGCTCATCAGCATGTTCATCGCCGTCTTCAGCATGCTGATCTGCATCGATTGCGCTGAGCACTGCAAAGCCGGGAATATTGGTGTTGTTACTTTTACGCGAATATCCATCGAGATGAACGCTGAGTGAGCCCAACGACGCGTTGATTTTTCCCAGTGTTTTATTTTCGTCGTTATTCGCATCATGGCTTTGTTGCACCACAATTTCGGCATGGTCAAAGAGGCGCGATGGTATTCTTCCGTCTATGACGTTAACAACCCCACCGATGGCGCCGTTGCCGTAGAGCAGGGTGGCGGGTCCTCTTATCACCTCTATCCTATCTGCCAGCAGTGGCTCTACGCCGTCAGCGTGATCCTGGCTGACACCCGCGACATCCACATTGTTCACACTGTTCTGCAGTATCTGTACGCGATTGCCGGATTGGCCGCGAATCACGGGATGCCCGACCCCTGTGCCAAAAGATGCATTCTGTATGCCAGGAATACCATCGAGGGTGTCTCCCAAAGTGTTACCGACGGCTTGCCTCAATGCTTCGCCGCTAAGTATTTCGACGGATAGCGCTGTGTCAGCGGCTCGTTTTTGAAATGGCGCGCTGACGACAATTTCTTCGTCGATATGATGGTGGGTGGTTTCGTGGTGATGATCTGCTTTCGCCGCTTGTATTGGCACTACTGCTGCGAAGACAACTGTTGCGAGAGCCCAGACATTAAAAACGGGCACTTTGAAAGCTGGAGCTTTGTAAACCTGAGCTGTAAAAAACTCAGTCGGGGAAGAAAAGACCACGGGGGTCCTAACGGATGTGTCCATTGGGTAAATCCTCTGTTAGTGAAAGTGTTTTTTCAACTAGCAGAGCAGTGGTGGGCCCCTTTGGTATTTAAACAACCGAAACTTTTCGACCAGGATAATGTCCCGCTCTTCAAGCTCGGCAGGCGCCGCCAAAAGCGGGATGTTGGGGGTTGGGTCTCCTGCGGCACCGGCTTGTACACCGTAGAGGCATAGATCACAGCCAATCTCCTCATTAAGCGATTGATGCAGGTGTTCACCGACAAAAAATGCTGGGAGGCTCAGAGCGACACACAGGAGTGCCCCGATTAGCCATCGCTTTCTCTCAGTGCTGCTTGTGTGGGTACCCTGCATGAAAAGCGTTTTATTACATTGCGCGGTATCCGTCAATTCGCATTTGACGAATTCATCGTTCGTCCACATCTGGCTGTACAAACCAGTAGTACAAACCCGTGACTTAAAAGATGCAATAGCACGTCGCAGGTTAGCCGAACTCTTTTCCCAGAGAGTTCTCATCGAACTTTTGACTCGCGAGTATATGGACATGTAGGTGAAACACGGTTTGGCCGGCGTCTGCGCCATTATTGATAACAAGCCTGAATGCTTCATCCACGCCTAATTCTTTTGCCATTTTTCCGGCAACGAGCAACAGATGGCCTAGCAAAGCCTGATGCTCAGAGGTTGCATCAACCAGTCTCGGAATGTCCTTGGATTTAGGAATGATCAATACGTGGGTGGGTGCTTGTGGATTGATATCCTTGATGACGATGCACTGATCATCCTCAAACAGTCTTTCCGAAGGAATCTCACCGTCGATGATCATTGCAAAAATTGTTTTGTCTTCACTCATGTTTCTTCCTGTTTGTGACGGTGCCGTTCATTTTTCGCAGCATTCATATGCATGCTTTTATAACGAGACTTCTAAAGCGAGACATTGCTAAGAAGGCTCCTTTGACCAAACTTTTTGCCCAGCACCGGTGGAGGAAAGCGACGAGGCTAGCATGATTAGCCATGTTTACCGGGCTGGAATTGGTTGAGCGTCTCGGCAGCAAACTGCTTTGGGTCATCTTCAAGAGTAGTTGCCATGGTGTCGTTCCACCGATTCAGAAAACCGAACAACGAGATGACCGCAACGATCTCAACACACTGCTTGTCAGAGTAGTGTGATCTGAGCGTCTCCATTTGTGCAGCATCAACTTCATTTGGCACCATACCCGCATGCAGCGCGACTCTGAGTGCTGCCCTTTCTGCATCAGTGAAAAGGCTGCTGGTTTCGAATTCAAAGGCGGCCTGTATTTTTTCTATAGACACACCGTTCTTTCCCGCATTTTGAGACGTGTGCGCCTGACAATAACGGCAACCCGCTGCGTTACTGACAACAAAAGCAATGAGTTGCTTGAGGTCCGCACTCAGTTCACCGCCGCGGATCACAGTACTCGCGAGACCGCTAAAGGCCGGCAGAAGCTCAGGCCAGTGGGCCATCGTGAGCATGCTGGTTGGCACAAAGCCCATGGTGGCCTCGACCATGCTGAAAATGGATTCCAGCTCTGGTGTTGCGGCCCGGTCGATGGGTTTGATCAGTGTCATTGGCACGCCTTAGAAGTTTATTGTTAGGAGAAGCCTGTCCTAATTCGTAAATTGCGTCAATTCATGAGCGGCTCGGCAGATGTACAACGCCCATTGGTGCTTTGTGCCTAGCGGTTAAGCGATTGTGCGTAGCGCGTGGCCATCTCACCGGCCAGCTTGCCAAAAACAATGCCAGGGCCAAACGACCCTCCGCCACCAATATAGCGATCACCATGCAGATTGCCCACGGTTTCTCCTGCAGCGTATAAGCCCGGGATAACATGTTCCCGCTGATTGATGACCCTGCCATCAGCGTCAATTCTAAGGCCGGTGCCGGTCCAACAGACAATGGCGGGTCGAACTTCGACGCCGTAAAAGGGGGCCTTTCTGATGGCCGCCATGCCATGAGACTTGAAGTACGCCTGGTCGATCCCAGTGTTCGCATCTGTGTTGTATCTCTCGACGGTACCTGACAATCGGTCTCCATTAATGTTCATGTCAGCAGCCAACGCCTCGATTGATTCAGCACGGAATATTCGTCCCTCGTTAGCCTTATTTTCAAGGACATCGCGAACCCAATAAGCCTGTGATCCTGGTGCCGGATCTGCGGCTAGTCGCGCAGATTCGTCAAATATTGCGAAGGCATGACCGCCTTCTTTCTCGATGAGGCCGCCCAGAACGGTGTATGGTGCAGATTCGTTGCAAAAACGGCGGCCCTCGTTGTTCACGAGAATGAGCCAGCCTGGGAGCAATACTTCCAGATCTCGGCTGAATCCGGGGGTCACCAGCAACAAGCCTCTATCCTGGCCATCGATGCTTGCGCCTATTGATTCACCCAGAGTAATACCATCTCCCTGTGCGCCATCGGCGCCGATGTACCAACACCAGTCGTCACTCTTTGCCGCTTTTGGATAGTATTTTTCGATCATGTCCTGGTTAGCGCCAAACCCACCGGTCGCAAGGATAACGGCGCCCGCGGTAGCAGTGTCTTCACCGATCGCGACCCCCGTGATGCAGCCGTCTTCATCCAGCAGTAGTTCCGTGACGCGCGCATTAAAAACGGCATCAACTCCGCGATGGCTTCTATGGCCATCCAAAACGTTAACGACTTCTTCGCCGCCGCCGCCGGGTTGGTGACCTCTTGGCGTTGATCCAACACCCGAGGGGTACACGCCTTCTGCTGCAAACTTAACGCCTAAGGACTTCAGCCATTCAAAAGTAGGTGCGCTCAGATCGCAGTATCGTCTCACCACCGCCGGATCTACGAGCCATTGGTTGAGTGTCATATAGTGCTCAAACATGGCATCAGCCGTGTCGCCTAAAATGCCAGCTTCCTTCTGCACGCTGGTGCCTGCGGCGTAAAAATGACCGCCGCTCAAGCGAGAGGATCCGCCAATCGACGTCTGGCTTTCTGCGATCAATACGCTGGCACCGGACTCTGCCGCGGCCACCGCTGCAGACAATCCAGCGACCCCGGAACCAATGACAATAACATCGTAATCTCGAGCCATGATGAGTACCTTATGCGAATGGACTTCGGTTCATACTACCACCGCTTTTTATTCCTGCTTCTTTCTTCTTTGACGCCCTTTTTTGACGTGGATTTTTTCCGCGATCTCACATTAGCCATTTAGCCGTCAGTCAGGTGTGGCGGGTTTGCTTTAGCGGTATGCGTTTTGGAATTGTTTGGTTTCTACTGGTTGCCTCTGCAGAAACATTGGTGTTTCGTTGCGGCAGTCATCTATTGCGCGAGGGAGATCACCAGCTGAAAGTGCAGGAGCAATGTGGGCGACCGGATGAGAGTGAAAGTCGGCCGGAGAAAGTGCTCGTGACCCGCCAGATTCACCCCTCGTTTCGCTTTCGCGAATGGTCGACCCGTGGCGTGATGGTTCGACGCTGCCCATACAGCAGAGGAAGTGAGAAATTTATTCGCGAGCTCGTTTTAGAGACTGGATGCTGCAACGCATCGATAAAGCGGGGTGCGGTTTTTAGTGGTGTGAGAGCGGCTTTATAGCGGTGTTATAACAGTGCAATAGTAATGAGTTAGCGTCTGTCTAAGTTGCTGCTTTCTTTGCCTCCTTTCGTAAATCGTTCATCAACGCCTTATCGTTTTTGTTCAACTTCTCCGTTGCCGCGTAGTAACCCTGAGGCGGAATGTCACCGGCGTGTTGCTTCAGACACTGCCATGTCTGTTCGGGATATAGGTTGTAGATTTTTCTCAGTGTCCAGCCAACGCCTTTCTGTACGCATTGGTCCGTATCGTTCAGTAATGGTTCAACGAATTGAATCAGTACCTCATAGGGTTGAACTGATTTCCGTTTTTGCGCGTATTCGAGAAGGCCGACAATTGAATTCCTGCGTTCCCACGCGTTTTTGTCGGCGTTCCATCGCTCGAATAAGGGCATGATCCAATCTGGATTTTCTTCACACGCCTGCGTATAGAATTTCGATAAATCGTCGCTTTGCTCCCAAGAATCACATTGCGTGATCCAACGCGAAACGACGTTAAATTCCGATCGGTTCAGAGATGGGTATTGATAGAAGTCGATGGCCTGATGTCTGGTTTCTTAGAGTTTGGCGTGTTGATAAATGTGGGGCCAGGTTTTGATCGATTGCGTGCGAGATAACCCTGCCTGAAAGCTGTAACCCTGCTTTAGGCGCGCTCGCACGACAGGAACCCGTAAGCTCAGTCTTGGCAGGCTTTGCCCGTCTACTGATTTAGGCGTAGCCGTGGACAGTGAGACGGCCTCATTTTCAACTTCGGCCAATGCGGCATTAAGATCAAAGGTTAAGATCAAAGATTGTCCCAGACACCGGTTTCACTCAATCCGGTTTGTACGTATGGTAGGCCAAAGTCCGCTTGGCGTCTTGCTTTTGATGCTTGATGAGGCTCGCAGATAATGGTCTGTGGTGATCGTTTGTTAGCACTCTTTTTCAGAATTATTTGTTGGAAGAGCAGCGATACGCCAGCAGTCAAACCTTTTTAAAAAAAGTAAGGAGAAAAAAATGTCAGTTGATCCATTTCGATTAGACGGCAAACGAGCTGTTGTGACGGGTGCGGGTAAGGGCATCGGGCGTGGTATCGCACTGCAACTTGCCAGAGCGGGTGCAGATTTAGTCATTAGCTCTAGAACGCAGTCCGATCTTGATTCCCTCGCAGAGGAAATTGAGGCGCTGGGTCGAAGCGCAGTGTCCAAGGTGGTTGATGTGACGAATACTGCCGAACTGGAGGCGTTAGCCGCGTTAGCGGTTGATGGTGGCGGTATTGATATTTGGGTGAATAACGCAGGCGGATTACCAGATGCAACGCCTCGCTACCTGACTAAAACGCCCGAAGACCGATGGGATGCGCAGCTCGATCTCAATCTGAAGGCCGTTTTCATTGCCTGTCAGGTTGCTGCGAATAACATGGACGAGGGCGCGATTATTAATATTTCCTCTAGTTCTGCGAAATCGCAGGGCAATGTTAAAAACGGCCCTTACGGCGCATCCAAGACGGCGGTGAATTCCTTGACGCAAACGTTTGCGCTAGAACTTGCCCCGAAAATTAGGGTTAACGCGGTTGCCCCCGGTCCCGTGCCTACCAAAAACTTCAACGAGTCCACTAACTTTCCTGAAGGCACGCCGATCGAAAAAGTGATTGGTGTTCCGTTAGCGCGTCTAGGTACACCGGATGATATTGGTCATGCCGTTGTTTTTATGGCGTCACCGGCTTCCAGCTGGGTGACAGGTCAGTGCCTCTACGTCACCGGCGGCACTTAGGTTGGGGAACACCTAGCCGGGCGCCCCCAGCTAGGGATTCGCTCAGCGATCTTATGGCTTAATGACTTAGTTCTGTTGGGTTTATGTCAGGTTTGGCTGGACTGGTTTTCGAAACTGATCTTGCGGGACTCATCTGACTGAAATACCAGACCCAATCGTATACACATATTCCGCTTAAGACGCCGGGTGGTCCGGGTTTATTCGACATCCTATTTTTGTTGGGTGGTTTGTTGTGATTTGAGCGAGGTCCGGGGTGACTATAGGGCGTTTGGCCTTTGTTGTTGCTGCTTCGATCTAAGTCCTTCTTAGGATCAGACTTGAGGAAGAAGGTTTGACCAAAGCATTGCTCGAATAACGTTCCTTTCTGGGTCAAAAGAGGATGTTGGTGCCGAAATTATCGGTAGTGTTCAAACCGCTGCCATCGGGAAGAGAACCGGTGTTACTCAGCCCAAATTCTGTAAATGCCACTAGCGAGGCGTTTTTTTGTGCTGGCACTAGGCTGGCACTAGAGAGTTTCGTTAAGAATTTTCGGGCTATTTCTTGGCTTCCTGGGCGTCCTGGTTTGTGTCCACGGCGGCCGAATCCACGGCGGCCGAATCCACGGCGGCCGAATCCACGGCGGCATTGGGGACTGCCGCAAGTTCGTAATAATCAAACTTTGAGCTGGTGACAAATTCTTCCAGCTTTTCTATTTCCCGTGTGACTTGTGCTTGATTGGACTCGTCTTTGTTGTAGGTTGGACGATTGCTTTGGGGGCGGTCATTCTGAAGGGCGACCACTTTCTCTTTGGTTGACTCAAGGTTTTTTTGAGTCTGAAGCAGTTCAGGATCGATTGTCGCCCAATCAACGCTGGAAAGGATTGTGACAAGGTTGTCTGTGCGCTCAGACAGTCGTTGTAACTCTTCTTTGGTATCGGTGTTGCCGGTGAGTTCCTGCATTTTGCGACTTTCCCAACCCGCGCTGGTGCCAAAAACGTCAAAGGCGTGGATGATCAGCCCGATACCCCAGCCAAATAGCGGGTAGATAAACCACCAGGAGTCCGGGCTTGTAGCCACATTCAGGACGACTAAGAACAGGTTAACAGCAACAAAACTGGCCAGGTGGCTGTAGAACCCTTTGAGTACGTCGATGCGTTCCTGGGCTTGTTCTTCGTTCATGATCTGTCTCTCCGCGTGATGTTGGTCCATGGTAAAAGGACCGCTGAATACATCAGGTAAGCAATTCCTGTGCCATTTATTAAGTCTTTGATTTAAAGGAGAATAGGTTTGGCCTTGCGCGCGGGTTTTGTGGAACCGACGAACGAATGGTCATATTCCCTAACAAAGGTGCTAACAAAAGCTGCTATCAAAGCCACCAACAAAACCGCTTACACTGCTTTGCTTGCTATGGGATCGATTAGACTACTCTGCCGGGACCGAAATGCGAACCTCCATTCGCTTCCCTTCTGATTCCGGCAGACCAACCATTTCGTCATAGGCGCTTTCGTGGACCAGAACGGCGTCTTTGATGGGTAGTCCCGCGAAGGCACGTTTTGCAGCGGTTAACCCTCTAAACTTCAGTGGCTCGCCGGCTTTATCGGTCACCCGGTAGCAGGTGTCGTCAATTTCTACTTCAACGAGATAGATTGACGGATCAAAACTCCGAACGCGCAAAAGACTAATTTCCTGACTGCTTTCTGCTAATTCTTCTATCGTAATCATTGCAAGACCCATAATTCGCCTGACCGTATTTTGCCTCTTGCAAAGTTAGTGTCGCGAAGCGCCATTTCATCTCACTGCTCGGGCCCAAAAAAGCCATCTTTTTTTTGCGCGCGTTGATTCTGTATTTCTCTGGCGGGTGAGTTTAATCTGTTCTTTGACGGCACACCTGATATGTTCATCCATCACATCAAGTGGTCCAGAGAACGGTGAGGAGCCGGACAGGTTCGCGCAGGCTTCATCGCTCGATGTGACTTCAACTTAAGGTAAGAAATCCGCGACAACTTGCTTCTTTGATGTAGTGTTTGATAGACGCAGAGGCCTTCTAATTTCGGCTAAGCCCGGTTGAAACATGATGATCGTGCGGCCATTTATACCTGGCTTCTACCGTAGGCATCGCGCTTTTTTTTTGCCGCATCCTATCCCGCGGTTTCTGAGGCATCGCCTGTCCCCGCAGCTTGCGGTGAATACCAAGTCTCGATGGCTCCTTGGGTCGATCACGACGGGCTTGCCTGCCAATTCGGGATGACCAAGCAGTGCTCCACTGCAGCGTAAAAGCGCCCATATCTGCAGTGACTGTGATGGATTAGCCAGGCTTTCGGTTCAAGCTTTTTTTACTGTAGAAAATGTACTTTCAGGAACAAAGGTTGCCTGAAGCCTTCAGGGAAAAGAAAACCCGTAACGAAAGACCGCAAAGATAAACAGAACAGATAGTGAGGATAGGCAATTTAGAAATCGGGAGATTACAAAAACAAAGGTTCAAAAAACGAGGCTTCGAAAGAGAAAGCTTCGAAAAAAGAAAGGTTCGAAAAAAGAAAGGTTCGAAAAAAGAAAGATAGAAAAGAAAAGTGCGCTCAGTACGACAAGTGCACAGCCCCTGCCGCCGTATTGATAGTTAGCGGTAGAAGCTCAGCACCTAGTCAGGCAATCAGTACCCGTCTGGCACCCAATTACCGTGAAATCCAGCAGGTACACGAACCGGTAAATGAATTGTCGCAACCGGCGCTTTGGTAAACTCGCGGGAATCTAGGATCACAATATCTGTTGTATTCGTTTCCGGTTGGAAAACGTAGCTCATAACCCAGCCGTCGTCCTCGGCCCTGCCTTCTGGGTCTTTCACGAAAACAGGTTCACTGCCTTGGCCGCCCTTCAGGTCGTGGTACTCGCTGTTGCCTTTTTCCAGATCGTATTTCATGTACCCTTCGGCCACAGGTAGGGTGGATGCGAACGCGGCGGTGTACCCGTAGCGGTTTTTTAGCCCGACAACGGTGTCACACACACGACTGAAATCGACCACCCTGTCATCTAATTGGGTTTCGCTCACGGTGCCCGTGTCCTGGTCTATCACCCAGCGAGAAAGCATCGATGGTGAGCTTGAACCCGGCTTCATGGTGTCTTCCATTCGACAAACGTCGAGAACGATCTTGTTGCCTTCTTCGTAAGCGTTGAGTGGGTGAAAAACATAGCAAGGGTTGATCTCATACCAGGTGACGTCTGCATCTGTGCCTTCTCTCGGCATCACGCCCAGTCTTGCACCGTAGCTCTCATCCCACATCACGGGTAAGCCTGTGGAGGCGATCCCTTCAAGATTCCAGACTGCGGGCAGGTCCATAAATACAACATGATTACGAGTGATGTTGAAGTCGTGCATCATCGTTGCGCCCTTCACAGTGATAGGCTCAATCTGTACGAGCTTTCCTTCAGCAGAAATGCGCAGGTACGTTAAGTAAGGTTCTGACATGCCATAGGCAAACGCAAGCAGTTCACCCGTTGCTGCGCAGGTTTTGGGGTGAGCGGTCATTGGGCCGGCCAATGTTTCATCAAAGTTGTTAGGGCCAATCGTCTCCAACTCGTCGGACACTACAAAAGGCCAGTGGCCCTCTTCCAGCGCCATGATTTTGCCCGCGTGATGAATGACGTGGGTGTTGGCCGATGACATAGCCATATTACCTAGCGACGCCATAACATCAGCTTCAGGATCCAGATAGAGCGGCGTCTTCACGTAGCGGTTGCGGTACCAATTAGCCTTGCCTTCACGAATTTCTGTGCCGTGGAGCATGCCGTTACCCAGAAACCAGTGTGCGGACTCGCCGGACTGCGGATTCGCGCCGTTTCGGAGTAGGCGACCACTGAGTGCTTTCGGAATGTTACCGGTAACCTTCAGTTCTGTGGTGGTAGTTTCTTCAAAGACAGGCGCAAAATTATCTCGCAGCCAAAAAGGTTGTTCCTTCAATGCTTCGCTCATGACTAGACTCCGCTTATTTTTCTTCATGATGGCAGCTTTTCCTGGTCGGGACGAGACATGTGTGCTGTTGCTGTAACTTCATGAAAATATTGAGGTATTGGGTTCATACTGCGGTTGTATAAGTCTTTTATTTTGCTTCTGTGTCAACCATTGTGGGGCTAAACCGTTATTTTGTTGTGAGTCGATTTATTCTGGCGGGACCAATCTTGCACCAGCTTTGATCTCATAGGGGGGAATAATGCAGTCAGCGGAAAACGTTTTGTATAATGTTCGGGATCAACCCACTAAAAGAGAATGTGTGGATCTTAAGCAACAAGCGCTGGATGTTTTCCTTGCAGAGATAGAGCGACAGGCTTTTCGGATGGCAGAAATTGCCACGAGAAATCCTGACGATGCGCTGGATATTGTTCAGGATGCGATGATTAAGCTAGTCGAGAAATACAGCGATAAGCCTCATGACGAGTGGCGCCCGCTGTTCTTCACGATACTGAATTCAAGGATCACCGACTATCACCGCAAGTCTACTCTCACGGGCCGTCTGTTTCGGTGGATGGGAGTAGATGATGAACTTGATGCTCTGGACAATATTGAAGTGAGCGCCGGGCCCGATGAACTGCTGGCCGAGACTGTGACCCTTGGGAAACTGCTGGATGGCCTGGAAAAGTTGTCGGTTCGCCAGAAGCAGGTGTTTATGCTGAGGACCTGGCAGGGGTTCTCAGTGGCCGAAACCTCGAAGATTCTGGGCTGCAGCGAAGGTTCAGTTAAAACTCACTTGTCTCGTGCGACAGAAAGCCTGATGTCGGCGATCAATGAGGGATGAAAGTGCAACTATGAAGAAACCTGAATTTGAAAAAGACGCTCGGGATATATTGAATGACCACGTTGATGGACTCGATGGTGCAACCTTGTCAAAGTTGCACCGGTTGCGATTTAAGGCGGTCGCGAATCAGTTAGGCCATAAAATTTGGTTTCCCCTTAGGGCATGTTTAGGCGCCGGTGCTCTGGCGGCGAGTATTGCTGTCGCGGTTTTATTTATTGATCGGCAGCCTTCACCGTTGCCAGCGATCTATGGAGACCCATCGCAACAGGCGGCGGCCGAAAATTTGGAGTTAATGGATGATCTGGAGTTCATTGCCTGGCTGGTGTTGGAAGAGGATTTAGCCAATGAAACCACCCGTTCTGGCGCGGATAAGACATAGGATGATGGTGTTGGCGCTAACGTTTAACGTGATTGCTCCGGCTTGGTGTATTGCTGCGACTAGCGACAGCGATTCAGGGCCGAGTGAGAGCAGTGCGCCAACGTTGGAGCTACTTGAGTATCTTGGCCTGATGGTTGAGTCCGAAGAGGGTGAACTGATTGGTCCCGGGAACTTGGGAGAAGATCTAAGCGAGCCGCCTACTCAATCAGATGGCGTTGATCGAGAACAGTGGATATCTCTCGATTCTCCCTATTCAGCTGGTGAATCAACTGAGCGATCCTATTCCAGTGACAATCTCTTTTTGCGGGAAGAGACCGATGAGTAATCCGAGGATCAAATTGATTACTGGCTCTATCCTTTTGCTACTCAGCCTTTCTATTCTCAGTTTCCCTGCCGCTGCGGCCGAGTGGAACGATCTGACCCTGGAGCAGCAATCGGTACTCAGGCCCTATAAGGATCAATGGAGTAATTTCACTGCCGACGAGCGCACAAGATTTGCAGCCGGTGCGAACCGATGGGCGAAGATGAATACCCAGAATCGCACTGCTATGCAGCAGAGGTTTGATCGTTTTCAGGCCCTACCTGAAGACAGGAGGCGTGAATTGGTTCAGCGCTTTAATCGTTTTAAAAAACTTAGCCCTGAAGACCAACAAAGATTGAGGGAGAAGCAAAAAGACTTCAAGCAACGTCCCAAGGACGACCAGAAGAAACTTCGCGAACGATTCGAAAAACAGCGCGAAAGTGGCGATAATGCGGCACTTGAGCGATTAAAGAAACAACGTACGAAAAACCGTGACCTCGGCAGTCAGTCTTCCAGTCGGGCACCTCAGAAAAGTCGTCAGTCCAATAGGAGTGGCCGCCAAAGGAAATAACCCATAGCACTTTTGCGGGAGCAAAAGTGCGCACAAGTGGCAGCATTATTTCGCAAAGCGAAATATTGTGAGAATGCCCATAGCACTTTTGCGGGAGCAAAAGTGCGCACAAGTGGCAGCATTATTTCGCAAAGCGAAATATTGTGAGAACGCCCCATAGCACTTTTGCGGGAGCAAAAGTGCGCACAAGTGGCAGCATTATTTCGCAAAGCGAAATATTGTGAGAATGCCCATAGCAATTTTGCGGGAGCAAAAGTCCGCACAAGTGGCAGCATTATTTTGCAAAGCGAAATATTGTGAGAACGTCTCTCCGGCACCCTGCTTTACCAGCGCAGCGCAGACCCCGCACCCTGGTTTACCAAAGCTGCGCAGAAGCCCGACACCCTGCGGTACAAAAACTGCGCAGACGCCCAGTTCCCCGCTTAAGCAACCGCACCAATCCCCCAGCAATTTGCATACAAGCCCAAGCACTGTTTCTCTCCCCGAAATATTGCGAGAGCCAGACGGACCAGCGGTCGAAAACCGAGACCGGGCTGTGTCAACCACATCGAACGCCATTCGTTTTAACTCTAACCGCTGCAGAAAGCGGTGGCTTTTAAACAATCCTCAAAAAGACCAGGAGTTCGAAATGAAATTAAAAAAATTAGCGACCACCCTTTGTTCGCTCACCGTTGTCGCGTCATTCAGTTTTGGCAGCCCATTCGTTAACGCTGCACCAGGAGATCGGGGCGCCTCAAGCAACGCGAGAGTTAAAGTGAACCGAATCTTCAACGTGCTCGACACGGATCTCAGTGAGACGATTACGCTAGATGAATGGCTCGTGCGTGTGACTGATCGTGCGACAAACCAATTCAATCGAATTGATAGTGACGGGGATGCACTGATATCCCTGGCAGAGTTTCTCGCGGTCAGCGGTCGCCGTGATCAAAGCGACATTGACGGGGATGCGGTGAGGGCGTGCGTCGAGGAATCGATTGGCGAAGCGTTACCTGAGCGACCGGATAGAGAAACAAGGTTCTCTGCTATTGATACCGACGGTGATGGTTTTATCGATATCGATGAATTCCTTGCGGTAAAGACCGAGAGTGCAACGGTGCGATTCCTGTCGATTGATACTGATGGAGATGGCGCTGTGACTAAAGCAGAACTTGGTGCGGCGTTGTCTGGTCAGCGTGAGCGGCGTTCGATCCGAAGAAGCTGCGTGAATGATGAGCGTGAAGCCGAGGCGCTGCTAGCGGGCTGATCTGACGTGGGATATGGGTGCCTTGATACTCCGGTTATTCGGTGCACCTGTTTCTAAGTAAGGAGTTTCCAGGTAAGTAGTTTCCAGGTAACGAGTTTCGTGGCACTCAGGCTTGCGGGGGTACCTTTTGTGGCGCCAGTCGACAGTTCTAAAAAACCTGAAGCGCTCGATTTGAGAATCAAAAAAAGCAGCCAAGGCTGCTTTTTTTTGATTCCCGCAACGTTCTAGTGATGGCCGCAGTAGGGTTGTTGCTGGCTAACTGATCGAAGTGCCGGTGCGATTTTCGTGTGCTCTTGCCAAGCCTTGGTCATAGCTTCCCAAGATTCACGGCATGCGCTTAAAGTGCCCAGCGTCGAAAAAATACCTTCGATATGGCTGAGGTAGTCCTCGTATCGAGTGACAAACGAAGGATTGGCGTGCTTGAAGCCAACCTGGGTCTGCTCAGAGTAGTCGAGGATGGAGCCTGATTCGTCATGAAGGATCATCAACTTCATCGCCGCGCACACGAAGTTGAATCTTCGGCTTTCCTTACGGTGCTGAAGCTCAATTAGCCAATCGAGATAAAACTCGATGCTGGAAGCATGTAGTTCTGCAGGGTGAATTCTGCTGAATTCTCGTATGTCAGCCATTGAGAGACGATTTCTTATCAGTCTCACCACGGCGTTAATTCTTCGGTCTCCCATTGAAAGGAGGCCGGCAAACACTGCGCCAGGATTGGTGAGCGCGTTCTGCTCGAACAATTCAACGATAAGTTTTACGCCGCCAAATTCATCAAGTAACGAACAGTGCCGATGTATTAGGTAGTCTCTGGTCGCTCGTTGTACGAGCTTGAGATTAGGCTCGCCTTTAACGAAGGCAAACAGGCATTCTGGAGAGGCCCGGTTAGCGTGGACATCGCATAGAACCTGTTTGTAATAGTCCTTGCGCTGACGCTTCTCTGATGTTTCAAGAAAAATCCGAACCGCTCGGTTATTAGTCGGCTCTGGAAATTCGGGGTTTCTTTCTTGACTTTCTGTACCGCGATCCAGCTTTTGAAAATCGTTAAGATGAATACGGACAGCCTCAGTTCCTTTGAGTAATTCCTTGAGCTGCAATCCTGTGCTACTCATGTTGTCCTCCCTGACTGGGATTTATAAGAATGTGAAAAGATTATAGATTTACAATGTTCTCCAAACTGTGACCCAGTTCACATTATGTGAACTGGGTTAAAAAGATGAGATTATAACGCGGCTTCGGCGGCTTCGGCGGCTTCGGCTGCTTCGAGATGACCTACTATTTCCGCATTATCGGGGGCCAGTTTGACCGCTTCCCTGAGCACTTCCGCCGCTTTTGCTGCCTGGCCGTTCTTGAGCAGAAACCATCCATAGGTATCCATGATTTCCGGCCGTGTGGGGGCAAGCTTGTAGGCGATCTCCCCGCTGACTAGTGCCTTGTCGGCCTCTGCATCGCTATATATCCAGGCTAGATTGTTGTGCGCAATGACATTATCGGGGTTGGCGGTTATTAGCCCCTCATAGGCGGTTTTTGCCGTTTCCAGGTTCCCTATACTGTAATGAAAGCCAGCACGCGTAACGCCGCCAACCTGGCTTTGGGGCATTTGCTGGAGCCATTCATCAAGAAATTCACCGATCTCTTTGGGCGTCCGTTTTGCAGACTGAAGGACGCTAAACAGCTTGAAGGCTATTTGATCATTGGGCGTTCGTTCCCAGGCGGCTGAGTAAGCATCTTTTGCCGCAAGCAAGTTCCCTTTCGCTAGCTCCAGATCACCCTTAAGTACGTCCACAATAGGTTCTTCGCTAATGTTTGCGAGTAGGGTGAGGTATGAATTAGCTTCTTCCAGATCCTCGTCGTTAATCTTTAGCGTGACGATGGAAGCCAGAATTCGGCTGCTGTTCGGGTACTTTTCAAGGCCATCTTTGAGAATGGTTAAACCTTTCTGAGATTCGCCGTCGGCTAGACTCGCCCGAGCTTGGGAGATGATGAGAGATTCGGCGAGTTGCACTTGTTGCGGTGTGTTGTCACCAGAATATTGGCTGAGCCAATATTCTGCTTGAGCCAGGTCGCCATTTCGACCGAAGTACTCGCTGAGTACGAGCACCAGTGCATTTGATTGATTCTTGCTGTGGATCGTCTTGAGTTCTTCCAATCCTTTCGAAGATTCATCTTTTAGCTCGTAGGCTGTCATAAGGCCTTTGTAGGCGTTTTCATCTTCAGGGTTTTTCCGAATCAAGGCGTTGTAGCTCGCAAGCGCCTGATCAAACTCTTTTTTCTGTAACTGAATCCTGGCTTTTTGGTGTTCAGCGATGATCGACGGTCCTAATTTCAGTGCCTTCTCGAGCGCCTTTTCACCCTTCTCTAAATCGTCCATTTGCAGGTAGTAGTTGGCTGCCAGCAAAGCAACGTTCTGATCTTCGGGAAATTTCTTCTGGATGTCTTCGACAACTTTGGCTGCCTCTGGATTGCGATCCATCGAAATGAGTTGGGCAATCAGTGATCGTTGAACAAGCGTTTCTTCCGGTTGTTTTTCGAACCCGGTTTCGATGATGGCGAGCGCCTCGTCTGTTCGCGCCAACTGGTTGTAGAGTCTAGCGAGAGGCAGGTACAGGCGCCCATTTTCAGGCTCCCACTCGATGGACTTCTTGAAGTAGTGTTCACTTTCTTCGAGCCTGTCGCTGCTCGCGAGTGCAACAGCGTATAAAGCGTTTAGCTTGCTGTCGTTGTTGGCGTCGATGTCTTTGGATAGCCGCTCGATGACTTTTTCCGGTTGATTCAGTCGTAGTTCAGTCACTGCGAATAATTGCAGTGCAATCGGACTTGAAGTTTCCGGATCAATGACATTTTCAAATTTGAGCGATGCGGCCTCATCATCACCCTGAAGATAATCGATCAGTGCAAGTAGGGTTGTTGCTTGCTCTGCCCCAGGCGACCTGCTGATGAGTTCATCTAATTCTGCACGAGCCTCGTCATAATCACCCTTCTCCAGTAATTCGATTGCTGCCTGAAGCTGCTGCTGATTGATATTCGCACTTGGGATAGTTTCGGCGATCAGGCCGGCGTAGAGTAAAGCTTCGCTGGTTTTACCTTGTTTCGTTAGGTTGTCTCTTAAGCCGACAAGAATGGAGTAGCGTACGGGCGTAATAATGTCGGTTGGTGTCAGACTGCCGATGGCCTCCATGAGGTATTCTTCTTCCGCGGCCAAATCACCGGCTTGCCGTTCTAATCGAGACAGTATTAGAAACGCGCCGCTATTTTGCGGGTCGATGGCGAGTAGTTCATTCAATTTGTCTCTGGCGGAAGGAATATCCGATTGCGCCAATAGGGCGGCTACCAGTCCGAGGTGAAGGTCTGTGTTACTTGGTTCTTCTGGAATGAGGTTACTAAATTGATCCGTAGCGCTCTCAAAATCCCGTTGCGCGAACGTTACCATGGCCTGCAGGTGTCGATACACTATTGATCCACGCTCACCATCAAGAATAGCGCTACTGAGTAGCTCTCCCGCCGACCTTATCTTGCCGGTTTCTATATAGGCCCTGACCAAAACCAATGTGGTTGCAGCATCTGGTTCGGGAATGGGTTCCAACGTCTTAATCGCTTGGCGCTGTTGGCCAATTTCGAGCATCGTTTTTGCCATTTCCCGATAAGGTCTTTGATCTTCGGGGGCGGCCTGAATGGCGTTGCGACTTTCAATGATTGCTGCCTGGAACTGACCTTTGCCTCTGAACTCCTTTGCATTGGTGATAAAGCTGTCAATATCGACGGGAGCATCAGCTTCGTCTTCGTTAGAGCAACCGCTGAGCACGAGCATTGCTGTGAACAGCATGGCAAGTATGCGTACGGGGCGAAATTTGGTTTTAGCGTGGTGCATCGTCAACTCCATGGCAACGCTTTGTGATAAAACTTGCATTGATTGATTGTTGTTATTGATCGTCGTTAAGTAACGGCAGTTAGCGCTTCACTTTATAGTAATTTAGGTACCAATCTACAAAGTTCTCTATTCCTTCGGAAATCGGTGTGTCGGGTTTGTAACCAATATCATCAACCAGTGCCTGAACGTCCGCGTAGGTATCAGGGACGTCCCCTGGCTGTAGAGGTTTCATATTCTTTTTAACGGTCTTCCCAAGTTTTTGTTCCAATGTTTCAATGTAGTCCATGAGATTCACCGGCGCGTTGTTTCCGATGTTGTAAACCCGCCATGGCGCACTGCTGGTGCCGGGGTCCGGGGATAGACCAGACCAGTCTTCATTAGGCGCCGCGATTTTATCCATTGTTTTGACGACGCCTGTGACGATGTCATCAATATAGGTGAAATCTCTCTTGTGTTTGCCATAGTTAAAAACGTCGATTTCGCCGCCTTCCAAAATCGCCTTGGTAAACAGGAACAGGGCCATGTCGGGTCTTCCCCATGGGCCATAGACCGTGAAAAACCTAAGTCCGGTTGTTGGCAACCCGTACAAATGGCTATAGGAGTGGGCCATGAGCTCATTAGATTTCTTTGTTGCTGCGTAGAGCGATATCGGGTGGTCTACGTTTTCGTGTATTGAGAAAGGTAACGATTCGTTCGCTCCGTAAACCGAGCTGGACGAAGCATAAACCAGATGCTTAACGTCGTTATGTCGGCAACCTTCAAGAATATTGACGAAACCGACGAGATTGCTCTCAACGTATGCGTAAGGGTTAATAGAAGCGTATCGAACGCCAGCCTGAGCGGCGAGATGGACTACGCGGTCTACTTTTTCGTTTTTAAAGATATCGTCGAGTTTGTCTCGATCAGCGATATTGATTTCGTAAAATGTAAAGTTGTCGCCGAATTCTCTGAGAACCGTTAATCTGGCGTGCTTCAGGGAAGTGTCATAGTAGTCGTTGACATTATCTACTCCGACAACAATATCACCGCGGCTCATAAGAAATTTTGCGGTATTAAAGCCAATAAAGCCGGCGGCGCCTGTAACCATTACTTTCATGTAAGTAGATCTTGTTCAAGGATAAGGGCGCCATCATACCACTAGCTGATTTGTACGAAAATGGGGAGCAATGTTTGGAGTGTTAACTTTGCGTGTGCGAACGATGAGTGCAGCCGCTCTCATACTCGCGTTTTGCACCGTGCTACTTTTTGCTGTTTTGCCGGCGTATAAAGCGATTGGCACCGATCTGATCCGTGGTGGCGACTTTGATTCCTTGACAGGTTGGCGGTTAAGCAACGCATTGAAAACGGGCGACGGGTTAGTGCAGGACGGCGTGCTTAAATTGCTACCCACTTTCGCGGGGGAGGATTTATTGGTTCGGCAATTGATTGATATTCCGGCGTCTCGCCAAGTGTTGATAATAGCGCGGGGAGTAGAAATTACCGTCTCTGATCCTCCGTCGACCGGTCAGAAGGCGGCTCAGGCCTTGCCCACGATTGCATTGGTTGGTCGTTCGAGCAGTGGGCGTCTGGTTGGAGGTTTTGACAACATTCTCGTACGATCTGACACGGATATTGTTATCAGGGAATCCCAAAAGGTTGTTCTAATACCTGCCGATCATGAGGAGCTCTGGTTTGAGATTGAATTCCACGGTGGCATGGGCACGTTACTTGTTGATCAGGTTCAGGCGTTCGAAGCACAAGCCATTAACTGGGTGCATTGGGCTCGCCAGTT
This sequence comes from Candidatus Azotimanducaceae bacterium, assembly GCA_047634795.1. GTDB lineage: Bacteria > Pseudomonadota > Gammaproteobacteria > Pseudomonadales > Azotimanducaceae > UBA9659. Next base: position 38,101 of record JBLIIB010000006.1, read on the forward strand.
GTTGGGGCTGGGATGGATCGCGCTGGCGAGCCTGGTTGTGATCTCGTTCTGGCGCCTGTCAAAAGTTGGGCTTGGGCTTTATATTGCCTTGATGTCATTACTCATCATCTTGCCAGCCCCCTGGGGGCTCATGATGATGGATGAGAACGAATGGTTGGCCCTGGGTCTGGACCATGTTGGCCTCTTTTTTGTTTTCGCCCTAATGAGCTATTTCCTCTTCGGCAAAGACGATCCTGGGTCACTTATGGTTCCCTGGTTCGCTGCCGCAACGAGTACGGAGTGTCTCCAATTCTATTCTAGTTATCGTGAACCTCTCCTGAGTGATTGGTACTCCAATCTTGTGGGATTAATTCTTGCGGGTTTGATTATCTTTCTGATGGCGCGATTCAGAGAAATCAACAGAGATGTCATCTAGCCCCGTGAAGCGGCTGTCCTCGTGTGAGATGATTTACCCCCGTCGTTTTTGAAAACCAATTATGGATAGTATGCTGCACGGTCTCGCTGTATTCAGCGCCATAGGTTATCTGGGCGTTGCACTGCAATTCACGGCTCGGCTGAAGAAAAAAAGCCTGTTTGTTCTGCCGGGCATTGTGGTGATGTCTTTCTGGAGTTATCTGGGCGAAACGACGACCCAGTTTGATATGTTCATGGTATCGGCCTGGTATGGCTCCCTTATGTTTTTGTTGCGTGCATCCGGTCTACTCGGTTCCTGGTCGGGACTATTTGGCATCTGGGCGCTAACCTTGCTGCCTATTGCATGCCTGCTGTTAAGCGCGATTGTAGGCCCGGCGCTATTTTTGTACCCAGCGCTGGTGTTACACATCATTCTTTTGCTTGTGGCAGAGCAGGTGATGCGGCTAATGCAGGGCACACTTCGAGCCATGAGTATTGCGTTAGGTACGTTGGTCTTGTTTCAGGTGTATTTCTACGCTTACACGATTATAGACGGTAGCGTGTCCGATGCTCTGCTTGATGCCAGGGTCATGCTCAATGCCGTCATTATGCTCTTGTTACTTGTCACGCCGACCTATATCAAAAACGATAGTGGAAGCCTTCGGCAGGTAGGTCTGTCCCGAAGCATGGCGTTTATGACAACCAGTTTGCTCATCGCCGGGTCCATCATTACTGCGATTGCGGTTTTGAATCTATTTCTAAATTCCAGAGTGGGTGCCTACAGCGACACGTTTGAAGCTTTTTTCCTGTTTCTCGCGTTATTGCTCGTTGGATTCAATTTGGGTTCTTCAACGCGTCGAGCGAGGGTCAGCGTCTGGGTCAATAGACACTTTTTTGAGACAAAGCACGATCACTCAAGCCAATGGCGAACACTGAGTAGCCGGCTCGCGACCGCAGATGCGGATAACTACAAGACCGTTGCGCTGAGCGCCACCATGGCCATTTACAATGCCTTTCAGGGTGTGCTGTTTGTCCGAAACAATAGACGGATTGTGCCTGATGCGATGGTGGGTTTGGTTCGAGAACCATTGGCATTCGACGAAGCCGATCATCCTCTTTTTACCGAACTGGCCGTTACCGGGTGGGTATTTGTAAAGGGCCCGGCAAAAGCTGATGCGACCGATTCCTTTGAGCTTGTCCCCCCGGAATTGGTAGATCGAGGTGATATACAGATCATTTTGCCCCTTGTAAGGGAACATGAATTGATCGGCTTGCTCTCTTTCACGCCCGATCTAATGCATGTGTCGAACTTTGATTTCGAAGATTTTGATCTGCTTAAAACCGTGGCTAAACAGATCTCTCATTTCATTGCGTTCCATCAACTGGCGCTCGAAAAGTCAGTCAAGCAGCAGTTCGAGGCATATCACCAGTTCACGACATTCGTGATGCATGATCTGAAGAACCTCGTGGCCCAGCAGGATCTTGTTGTGAAGAATGCCAGTCGGTTTAAAGACAACCCTGAGTTCATCGCCGACGCTTTCACCACCATCGAAAATTCAGTCGCGAGAATGAATCGATTGATGTCCAAGATTCAGGAGCACAGTGTTGTTGAGTATGAAGATGGGTTGAATCAACCCGTGGTTTTTTCAAACGTTCTTGAGGAAGTGATGGGAAAGGTCTCTCACCGGAATCCTGTGCCTGTGATAGGCCAATTCGACAAAACTTTGCGAGTGGCCGCGGATAAGGAGTCTCTGATCATGGCAATGACTCATATCGTGACGAATGCCCAGGATGCTTGTAAAGAGGATGATTGCGTGAGTATTGAGGTGCGGCGGACAGATGATGATCGCCTTGTTTGCACTGTTGCTGATACTGGGCACGGTATGGACCAACAATTTATCGAAAGCAGGCTATTTAAGCCTTTCGACTCGACTAAGAAAACCGTCGGGATGGGGATCGGCGCATACCAATCGCGCGAGATTATTAGTAGACTGGGTGGTCATATTTCTGTAGATAGCACAGTAGGAGAAGGCTCTTGTTTTACCATTTCCCTTCCCGTCGTTATGGGCTGACATCGTTCTTCGTGCCGTTGCTCCTGATGATGATGTTGACCGCGTGTAACGGTGGCCCACGTATTACTGCTGGGGAGCTGCCGCCCGATGTGGTTAGCGTCGAAGATATCATCTTGGAAAGGTACGAAATTGGCGTTGGGGATTCGTTGACCGTCAGTGTGTGGCGAAATCCGGATTTGTCAGCACAAGTTGTCGTTCTACCCGACGGTAACATCTCTGTTCCGCTCGTGGGTGATGTTCGGGCAGCGGGTGCGACGACTCAAGCACTGGCAGAGCAAATCTCCAGCGCATTGAATGAATTTATTCGGGAGCCTGAGGTAACCGTTTCGGTCACTGCTGCAGCGAGCTCACAATACCTACAGCGCGTTCGAATTACTGGTGCGGTCAACTCAGCGCTGTCAATTGATTATCGACGAGGGCTCACCGTGCTTGACGTCGTTCTGCTCGCAGGTGGATTGTCTCCTTATGCCAACGGAAATAAAGCCACCTTGTTTCGCCGACAAGGCGAAGAGCTGAAGGTTTACCGTATTAAACTCGAAGACATTTTGGCAAAGGGCCGGCTAGAAACAAACTACCCGGTGATGCCGTCGGATGTGATTACCGTACCCGAAAAGAGCTTCTAGTCTTGGACCAGCAAATCTTTGAATATATTCGCGTTGTCTTTCAGCGGCTAAGGGAAAAGCTCCTACTGCTAGGCATTATTGTTGCCGTTGTGAGCTTTGGTGTGCTCGCTGCAGGTATGGCTATCAAGCCCAAGTACGAAACTTCTATCACTATTTATGCTGACAACAAGAATATTATCCAACCGCTGCTGGAAGGGCGCGCGTCGGTTACGACGCCAAAGACCGAACGCATTCGTATCGTCAGAGAAACTATGTTTTCGCCACGTTTACTTGAAGAAATATTACCCATCGCTTTTAGCGAAGTAGATATGAGTGACACCCGACAGGCAGAGAAGTTCATGGCGCAACTCAGAGGTAATGTCAGTTTAACAGCCCCTGCAGATAACTATGTAAAAATTGCTTACGCTCATGAAAGCCCGCAGAAGAGCTACCAGTTAGTAAATAAGTTGACTAACTTATTCATTGAAGAGAGTGCGAAATCGAAGCGGATAGAAAGTAAAAGCGCCTTCAATTTTATTGATGATCAGGTGAAGACGTATAAGGCGCAATTGGTATCTGCGGAAAACAAGCTCAAGTCTTTTGAAGCGGCGAACGTCGATGGACGTGAGTCCCAAGTTAATGCTTCAATAGATCGCCTTCGCCAGGCAGTTGACGAAATAGCCATCAATATCGAAGCAGAAGAAGTGCGTATTGCAGCATTGGAAGTCCAGCTCGCCAATGAGAGTCGGTTTGCTTCCAACGACTACAACGCGCGGGTCTATAGAGACAGGCTTGCACAGCTTGAATCCAATTTAGATCGTATGCGACTGAGTTTAAGAGACCAGCATCCGGATGTGGTTGAGGTGCGACTTCAAATTCAGGATATCAAACGTACGATTGTCGAAGTTGAGAGCGCAAAAGCCTCTGGGATTAAGCAAAACGAATTGTCAGGTGAAAGCCGGCTTAACCCTATTTATGAGGAATTGAGTAATCAATTAGGTGCGGCCAGAGTTGATGTTCAAACAATGACACACAGGCTTGCCGCCAACGAATCAAGGCTTGAGGGTCAATACGAGCGTCGCGTTCGCGTTGCGACTAATCAGGCAGAACTGTCCGAATTGACGCGTGACTACGATGTGACCAAGCAAATCTATGAGGATCTTTTAGGCAGGAAAGAAAAGGCGAGGATTTCGATGACGCTCGACATGACGGGCCAAGGTGTGACTTATAAAATACTCGAGCCCGCGGCGTTTCCGGTATTGCCGACCGGCGCACGGTTTTTACACTTTGTTATTGCCGGGCCGATACTCGGCGTAGTGATTGCGCTTGCCGCGTTGATCGTAAGTGTCCTGTTCAACAGGACGGTTTTGTTTGCGCAACAGCTCAACGATATATTGCCTGGCATTGTTTTGGGAGTGGTCCCCAGCGGAAAGAAAGAGGGCCTAAATTGGCGCTATGCGTCAGCGGGGCTATTCGGTTTTGTGGCAACCTATTCTGCTGTTGCTGCTTCTTTCAACCAGTTCGCCTAGTTTGTGTCTGATCAACTAACCAGCGCAGAACGGGATAAAAAACATCGCATTAAAGACATGGGTGCGTCGGAAAAAATTACCGAGGCAGAGATGGATGAGATGGGGCTCATACATCCAGGGATGGAAAATCAGTCTATCCTTAATAGCTATCGAGAGATTCGCAACAAGCTATTAAAATTATCCGACTACCGCAATTTTGTTTGTCTCGTCACTTCTCTAAATGCAAAAGATGAGACTAGCCTTCAAGCGTTGAACCTGGCCGCAGTCTTTGCGTTTGATAAGGCTCGCTCAGCACTCGTTGTGGACTGTACAACCTCTGACAACGTCATTGACTCTATCCTCGCTGTTGATGAGGCATTGGGGCTTATCGATTTTATTGAGTCCGATTATGATGACCTGAGCGCCTTGGTGTATGAGTGTCGACTCGATCGTATTCGTATTATTCCGGCGGGTAATAGATCTGAAACTCGAACCGAAACATTGGAATCGACCCGAATGCGAGAGATTATTATAGAACTCAAGAACCGGTATCCTGATCGATTCATCTTCATTAATGCGCCTAGTATGGTGTTGTCGAGTGAAGTCCAGGTGCTTTCTAACGTCTCGGATATGGTGATCTTTGAGATGACGCCTGGGACAGTGACTGCCGATCAGGTTAAAGATGCCGTTGAGATGATTGGAGCCGAAAAAGTAGCAGGAATTTTGTTTCAGGAAACCTAACGGATGCGTATGAAAATTTTGTCAGTGGTCGGTACTCGCCCAGAGGCGATTAAGCTAGCGCCACTCATTTTGTCACTGCAGCGTGATGACAGGTTTGAGAGTAAAACTTGTATTACGGCGCAACATA